>NZ_JBPQTS010000065.1:0-38071 GCF_051386455.1 Streptomyces sp. URMC 124 | reverse complement strand
GACCGGGGGCGGGGCGTTCCTGAGGACGGCGGCGGGCCCGTCGCCGGGGTTGCCGAAGCGCAGGACGGTGCCGGGCCCGACGTCGAGGACCTGCACGCGGCGGCCCTCGGCCCACGTGCCGTTGGTGCTCCCGGTGTCCTCGACGATCCAGTGGCCGGAGACCGGGCGCAGCACGGCGTGGTGCCAGGAGACCCGGTCGTCGTGCAGCACGACGTCGCTGAGGGGGTCGCGTCCCACGAGGTAGGTGCGGACCGGAGCCATCGTCTTCGAGCCGCCTTCGGACTCGATGACGAGTTCGGGGGCGGAGGGCGCGGCGTGCCGGTCTCCCATACCGGTAATTTTACGGCGGGCCGCCCGGCCCCGCCTTTCGGTGACGGGCGGCCCGGGGCGGCGGAGGGAGCGGGAGATGGCGGTGGAGCCGGAGCGGCTGCCCGTGTTCGTCTACGGGACGCTGCGTCCCGGGCAGGTCAACCACGGGCCGTACCTCCTCGGCCGCACGGTGGCCGAGGAGCCGGCGCGGCTGCGGGGCGCGGTGCTGTACGAGGGGCCCGGCTATCCGTACGCCGTCGCCGAGCCGGGCGGCGAGGTCCGGGGCGAGCTGGTCTTCGTCGGTCCCGGGGCGTACGCGGCGGTGCTCGCGTCCCTGGACGGGCTGGAGGGCTGCGGTCCGGACGGGCGGGGGGAGATGTACGTGCGGGTCGTGCGGCAGGTGCTGCCCGAGCACGGCGGTGCCGTGCGCGCCTGGGTGTACCTCGCGGCGGACCGGACGGCCCGGCGGCTGCGGGCCACGGGGACGCGGGTGACGGGCGGCAGCTGGGGGACCCGTCTCGCATAGCGAGACGGTGAGCGCCTCCGGCAACCCCTTCGCCAAAGCCCGCCTCTTCCCCTGCAGTTCGACACCGCGTCACGGTGCGGGCACCTTGCGTCGAGGCATTGTTAACAGTTGATCAACTGTCCGGACATCACGCCTATCTGCTCTTTTCATGCCCATGCCAGCAAAGGCACAGTCCTCCGCGGGACCACAGGTTCCCGCGGTGTGCGCGTGACGGCACCGCGCGCATGCAGGCGGACGGCTGACCACCGAACCGCCCTGGACGCAAAGGGCGCTGAACTTGCGTACAACCCCCACAACCCACAAGCGAATACTCACCGCCGCCGTGGCGGTCGTGGCAGCGGCCACCATGGCGGGCACGGCGTCCGCCTCCCCGTCCCAAGGCGTGGACACCTCCGACCTCCGGAACCGGGCCCGCGCCGCGGCCACCGACTCCTCCGTCGGCGCCGCCGCCCTCGCCGCCGACACGGAGACCGTGAAGGCCGCCACCGCCGCGGCCCTGGCCCACGCCGACGCCACGGGCGTCGGCAAGAACGAGACGCTCCGCGTCAAGGACACCCTCATCGACCCCGAGGGCAAGCGCCACGTCCGCTTCGTCCGGGCCTACCAGGGCGTCCCCGTCGTCGGCGGCGACCTCGTCGTCCACCTCGACGCCAAGAAGAACTACCTCGGCGTCACCCGGGCCATCAAGCACCGGATCGCCGTGCCGTCGGTCGCCCCGAAGCTCACCGCGGACCGGGCCGCCGCCGAGGCCGCGAAGTCGGTGGACGGCAAGGCCGCGAAGACCGAGCTCGTCGTCGACGCGCGGAGCACCGAGCCCGTCCTCGCCTACCGCGTGACCGTCACCGGCAGCGGCAAGGCCGGGACCGGCGTCAGCCACAGCGTCGTCGTGGACGCCGGCAACGGCAAGGTCATCAGCAGCACGCCGCTCAGCGACGGCATCATCTCCCCCCGGCTGAGGGCCAAGCTGCGCAGCGAGGGCAAGCAGGCCAAGCCGCGCACGGGCGCGAAGACCACGCCACCGGCCAAGGCGCAGCCCGGCACGCAGTTCCCGGCGCAGGCGAACGGCACCGGCGCCTCGCTGTTCGCCGGCAACGTCCCGCTGACGACCACGCAGACGGCGAAGGGCTCCTTCGTCCTCAAGGACCTCAGCCGCGGCGGCGGGGAGACCCGCGACGCGCAGTCCAAGGAGCTCGACTCCTTCGCGGCCGGCAAGGCCTTCACCGACGCGGACAACCGCTGGGGCAACGGCACCCCCGCCGACAACGCCACGGCCGCCGTCGACGCGCAGTTCGGCATCACGAGCACGTACGACTACTACAAGGCGACGTTCGGCCGGAACGGCATCAAGAACGACGGCTCCGGCCCGCGCGCCCTGGTGCACTTCGGCGACAAGGTCGGCAACGCCTTCTGGTCCCCCGAGTGCGGCTGCATGCTCTACGGCGACGGCGACGGCGAAACGTTCAAGCAGCCGCTGGTGGCCCTGGACGTCACCGGTCACGAGCTCAGCCACGGCGTGATCGAGGCGACCGCCGACTTCCAGCCCACGCGGGTCGACGCGCGCCAGAACCAGTTCGGCGAGGCGGGCTCGCTCAACGAGTCGCTCGCCGACATCTTCGGCGCGGGCGTGGAGTTCCGGACCGCCAACGGCGGCAACCCCCCGAACTACCTCCTCGGCGAGAAGCTCGGCCTGGAGCAGAAGTTCCTGCGCCGCATGGACAAGCCGTCGCTGGACGTCCTCGAGGGCACCGTCGACTACTGGGACGAGGGCTCCTACGACCGCGAGGTGCACGCCGGCTCCGGCGTCTCCTCGCACGCCTTCTACCTGCTGGCAGAGGGCAGCGGCAAGAAGACCATCGGCGGCGTGGAGTACGACTCCCCCACCTACGACGGCAAGGCCGTCTCCGGCATCGGCCGGGAGAAGGCGCAGCAGATCTTCTATCGCGCCCTGACCCGCTACATGGTCTCGACGACCGACTTCCACGAGGCCCGCACCGCCACGCTGCAGGCCGCCGCGGACATCCACGGCAAGGACAGCGCCGAGTACAAGGCGGTCGACGCGGCCTGGGCCGCGGTGAACGTGACCGCCGCCAACACCCCCAAGGAGGGCCCGGCCGTCAAGCGCTGACGGCCGCGGAGAGCGCACCCGTCCGGCCCGCCTTCCCCCGCGTCCCGCGCGGGGGAAGGCGGGCCGGTTCCGTGTGATCCACGACATCTGGCCCGGCGAAGTGGATGTTGTTAGGGTCGTCGCCACCAGTGAGTTGGGTGTTCCAACCCACCCGGACGCCGCTGGTCGTCCGGCACACACCGATCGGCAATCTAGGGGGAGCGCAGTGTCGGCACACGCAGGGACGGTCACGGACGCCGAGGGGCTCAAGGCCCTCAACGCCGAGCTCGCGGCGTCGTTGGACGGCGAGTTCACCAGCGAGTACGCGGACGTCAACGGGGTCCGGCTGCACTATGTGACCGGCGGTCAGGGCGAGCCGCTGGTGCTGCTGCCCGGCTGGCCCGAGACCTGGTGGGAGTACCGCAAGGTCATGCCCGCCCTCGCGGCGCGCTTCCGCGTCATCACGGTCGACATCCGTGGCATGGGCGGGTCGAGCAAGCCGGAGTCGGGCTTCGACAAGAAGAACATGGCCCTGGACATCCGCGAGCTGGTGCGCCACCTCGGCTACGACAAGGTGAACATCGCCGGGCACGGGATCGGCGCGATGGTCGCCTTCGCCTACGCGGCGAACCACCCGGACGCCACGAAGAAGGTGGCGATCCTCAACACCACGCACGCGGACCGGAGCTACTACAAGTTCCCCATGCTGCCGAACCCCGGCGACCGGGGCCCGCACCGCTGGTGGCTCGCCTTCAACCAGGTGGCCGACTTCCCGGAGCAGATCCTCACCGGCCGCTACCGCTACATCATCGACTACATGTTCGGCCTGAGCCTGGTGAACCCGGACGCGATCACCGACCGCGACCGGGACGTCTACGCGCAGGCGTACTCGTCGGCCGAGGCGATCCGCGCCGCCAAGGGCTGGTTCCAGTCGTACCAGAAGGACATCGCGGACTTCGAGTCGTACGACAAGATCTCCGTGCCGATGCTCGGCCTCGCCTACGGGACGTTCTTCGAGTACATGCGGGAGGTGTTCCCCCAGCAGGGCACCGACGTCCGCATGGCCGAGATCGAGGGCAGCCGCAACTACCTGGTCGAGGAGCAGCCGGAGGCCGTCACGCGCGCCCTCCTGGAGTTCCTGGGCTGAGAGTTCCTGGGCTGAGAGTTCCTCGGCGGGACGACGCGGCCCGCGGCGGACGCCGCGCGCCGGGGCCGGCCCGCCCGGTGCAGCGCCCGCCGCTCCGCCTCGCTCGTCCCGCCCCACACGCCGCTCTCCTGCCCGGACTCCAGCGCCCAGCGCAGGCACTCCTCCCGCACCGGGCAGGTGCGGCACACCGATTTGGCGTCCTCGGTCTGCACGAGCGCGGGACCCGTCGTGCCGACGGGGAAGAACAGCTCGGGGTCTTCGTCGAGACAAGCGCCGTACTGTCGCCAGTCCATGCGGCGATCCATGGAAACGATCCCTCCGGTCGGGTCGGTCGGGGTGGGTCGAGCGGGTCCCTCTCTCCCTACTCCTCGTTACCCGGGATCCGTGAGGTATCCGTGGGAAACGTCACGCCATGTGGACGTCGATGCCCATCTCCTTGTCCCCGGGCCTGCCCTGGACCTCGATGGTGACGCCGGAGAACGTCCCGTCGGGGAGGTTGAGGGCCGGGGTCGTCGTCTCGCCGAGGGTCCTGTTGTCCTCCTCGGGATACAGGTCGTGGGCGTCTCCGCTGTTCCCCGTCCTGAAGATCGCCCCGAGGTCCCGCTTGCCGTCGGCCTGCAGGAGTTCTATCGCGAGGCGGTCTTCCCTGTTCACGTTCTCGATGGCCTCGTCGACGACGTAGACGGCGATGCCCTGGTCGGGAAGGGCGGCGTCCTGCCCGCGGCTCCGCCGGTACTCCACGAGGAGGTACTGCCGCTCCGTCATGGTGTCCGGATTCTGGATGAAGACGAGGTCGCCGGTCTCGGCGGCCGGCCGGATCACCACGTCCTTGGTGGTCGTGGAGACGCCTCGCGGAACGGCCCAGCCGTGGAACATGCGCAGCATGCCGTTGGGGAAGGTCGGCGTGAGGCCGAAGTTGCCCCAGCTGCCGGACGCCATCAGGCAGTAGTCGCCGAGGCCGGCGGACTGGGTCGCCTCCAGCTGACCCGTGTCGTAGAAGTCCGCCCAGCGCGCGGCCAGGTGGCCCCACTCGTGGGCGCACACGCCCATCGAGCAGTCTTCCGGGACCGTGAGGAAGGTCTCGGCCTTCAGACCGGGGGCCACCTCGACGCCGTCCGGGATGCCCCACTTCAGGCTCCAGATGTCATCCAGCGACTCGGTGCTCTCGGCCCCGCTGCCCGCGTGCACGACGAAGAGCGCGGTGACCATGTTCTCGCCGAGCACGTCGAACGGGGTGAAGTCGACGCCTTCGTCCAGCGCCGTTCGGACGGCGTCACGGGCCATGCCCTGGGAGTTCCGGGGAAAGCCCTCCTCCGTCGTGCCGGAGTTCCCGTCGGCGTAGAACGACAGCGGCTGCGGCATCCGGAACCAGCCGTGGACCTCGCCCTGGACGTCGATGCCGTTCTCGCCGAACGAGCCGAAGCCGCTCACCGTGCGGTAGTAGTCGCGCATGCTGCCGGTCGGCAGGGAGTCCGCGCTGAACAGCAACTGCCGGTAGTGGCCGGTGCGGTGGTTCGGGTCGTGCGGCCGGTCGGGGAAGTCCACCAGGAGCACCAGGGTGTTGACCACTCCCTTGAGCCGCTTGGAGGGCCGTTCGATCAGCTCGCGCTCGGCGACCGGCCCGACCCTGACGGCGCCGTCGTCGAGGCCCACGCGCTTCTCGCCGCGCCGGGCGGAACGCCAGATGTAGTAGTAGTCCTCGAAGGACGTGCCCTTCGGCAGCCGGCCGAGGTCCATCAGGTCGAGGTACCGGGTGTAGAGGCGGGCCCGCGCGTCGGGCGCCAGGGGCACCGGGCAGGGCCGGGTCGTACAGGTGTGTCGCATGGTGATCACTCACCGGATTGAACGATCGCGGGGGTACAGAGCATCTTTACCGCGTAAACATGCTGTTTCCGTTTATGCTGTATATGTACAGGCTCATCCCGCTTCGCCGCCCTTGTCAAGGGCGGGCTCCCTCGCGGAGGAGGTCGGTCGCCATGGCCGCCCGCACCCGGCTCACCCGCGAACGCGTCGTCGCCGCGGCGCTGCGCATCGTCGACGCCGAGGGGCTCGACGGGCTGAGCATGCGCCGGGTGGCCGAGGAGCTCGGCGTCGAGACGATGGCCCTCTACCGGTACACCCCCAGCAAGGACGACCTGCTCGACGGCCTGGTCGAGCGGATCTTCATAGAGCTGGAGGAGAACCTGAGCGGCACCCCGTTCGGCCCCGCGGCCCTCTCCGGCGGGGACAACGAGGGCGCCGCCCCGTGGCGCGAGGCCCTCGTCGCCGTCGCGCTGGCGATGTACCGCGTCGCGCTCGCCCACCCCCACGTCGCGCCCCTGCTGGTGCTCCGCCCGTTCACGGTGCCGCTCACGCGGCGGCCGCCCGCGGTGCTGCGCGCCCACGAGCGCCTGCTGACCCGGCTGGAAGGGGCGGGGCTGGGCGAGCGGGCCGCGCTGGAGCTGTACCGGGCGTACATCTCCTGGGTGCTGGGCTACATCGTCTTCGAGCTGCGGGAAGTCGTGGACAACCCGGACGAGCCCGAGCCCGCCTTCCGGATGGGCCTGCACCGGCTGCCGGTCAGGGATTTCCCCCGCCTGCGGGCCCTCGGCCCCGGCCTGGCCGCGCGCGGCGGCGAGGAGCAGCTCGCCGCCGGCGTCACCGCGCTCATCGACCGCTTCGCTCCCCCGACCTGACACAGCGGGCGGCGCCAAAGCGTGCCGCGCCGCGCTGATCGGTAGGTAGTGGTTCCACGCCCACGCCTCCTCCGAACCCCAGGACGGTCAGCATGCTCGCGCCCCCTCCCGCCGGCACAGGAACCCGCACGAGCCCGCCGCCCGCGCCCGCCGGTGCCGGCGCCCGCGAGGCGGGTGCCGGCGAGGCGGGTGCCGGCGAGGCGGGTGCCGGGCTGCCGCGCGGGCTCAAGCAGCGCCACCTGTCCATGATCGCGCTGGGCGGTGCCATCGGAGCGGGCCTGTTCGTCGGCTCCGGAGTGGGCATCCGTGCCGCGGGGCCCGCGATCGTCGTCGCCTACGTCCTGGCCGGCGGACTGGTGCTGCTGGTCATGCGGATGCTGGCGGAGATGTCCGCCGCCGACCCGGCCACCGGGTCCTTCTCCGTGCACGCGGCCAAGGCGCTCGGGCCCTGGGCGGGCCTGACGGCGGGCTGGCTGTACTGGTCGCTCCTGGTCGTCAGCGTCGCCGCGGAGGCGATCGGGGCGGCGGACATCATGACAGGCTCGCTGCCCGGCGTGCCCGGCTGGGTGTGGATGACGCTGTTCATGGCCGTGTTCACCGGAAGCAACCTCGCCGCCGTACGGCGCTTCGGCGACCTCGAATTCTGGTTCGCCGGCCTGAAGGTCACCGCCATCTGCGTCTTCCTCGTGCTGGGGGCGCTCGCCGTCGCCGGGCTCCTGCCCGGCTCCCCCGCGCCGGGCACGGCCCACCTCACCGGCCACGGCGGCTTCCTGCCGCACGGCTGGCACGGGCTCGCCCTCGGCCTCGTCGCCGCGGTCTTCGCCTACGGAGGGCTGGAGACCGTCACCATCGCGGCCGCCGAATCCGCCGACCCCGTCCGGGCCGTGGGCCGCGCCGCCCGGACGGTCGTCTGGCGCATCTGCCTCTTCTACATCGGCTCCATGGCCGTCATCGTCACCCTGCTGCCCTGGGACAGCGGCACCGCCCGCACCAGCCCCTACAGCGGCACCCTGGAACGCATCGGCGTGCCCGGCGCCGGGCACCTCATGAACGCCGTGGTGCTCGTCGCCCTGCTGTCGGCGATGAACGCGAACATCTACGGCTCCTCCCGCATGCTCTACTCCCTCGTGCACCGCGGCGACGCGCCCCGCGCGCTCGGCCGCCTCACGCGCGGCGGCGTCCCGCGCAACGCCGTGCTCGCCTCCGCCGCCTTCGGCTTCGCGGCGGTCGTCCTCAGCGTCGTCTGGCCGGACACCGTCTTCCGCTTCCTGCTCAACGCCGTGGGCGCCACCATCCTGATCGTCTGGTTCCTCATCGGCCTCTCCCAGCTGCGCCTGCGCCGCCTGCGCGCGGGGCGCGGGGAGGCCGGACCACCGGTGCGCATGTGGCTGTTCCCGCACCTCACCCGGCTGACGCTGCTCGCGATCGGCGCGGTCCTGGTGGTCATGGCGGTCGAGCCGGACTCGCGCACGCAGGTCCTGTGCACGGGGGCCTGGGCGGCGGTGCTGATCGTGTGCGGCCTGCTGAACGGGCGCCGCCGCGCCTCGCGTCCTACGCCGTGAGGCCGGCCGCCTGCTTGCGGTACCGGCCGGGAGCCATCCCGTACTCGCGCTTGAAGGCCTTGGCGAAGGCGAACTCCGAGGTGTACCCGGACCGTTCGGCGACGGTGCGCAGGGGTGCGTCGCCCTCGCGCAGCATGCGGCCGGCCGTCGTCATGCGCCACCAGGTCAGGTAGGCGAGCGGTGGCTGGCCGACCAGCGCGGTGAAGCGGCGGGCGAAGGCGGCGCGGGAGAGCGCGGCCCGGGCGGCGAGTTCCCCGACCGTCCAGGGCCGCGCCGGGTCGTCGTGGACGGCGTGCAGCGCCGCCGTGACGGCCGGGTCGCTCAGGGCCGCCGCCCACCCGGAGGACTCGTCGGGGCGCTCGGTCAGCCACCAGGTGCGCAGCAGGTAGAGCAGCAGGGTGTCGAGGAGCGCGGGCACGACGGCGTCGGAGCCGGGCTGGGGGTCGGCCAGTTCGGCGCCGAGCAGGTCGACGGCGGCGCGCAGCCGGTCGTGGGTGCCGACGCGGGCCGGGAGGTGGATGAACGGCGGCAGGTCGGTGAGGAGGGGGTGGGCCCGCGTCTTGTTCAGCCGGTAGGCGCCGCAGAGCATGAGGGTGTCGTCGCCGTGGACGGGCCCGCGGTCACGGATCGACGGCCAGGAGCCGTCCTCCTTGAGCCGTGCCTCCTCCAGCGGGGTGCCGGGGTGGTCGGCGAGGCCGTGCCCGTACCCGTGGGCGAGGAAGACGACGTCGCCCGGGCCGAGGCGGACGGGTTCGGCGCCGTCGGGCGGCAGCAGCCAGGCCGATCCCTGGAGGACGACGTGGAAGCCCGCGCCGTCGGAGTCCGGGAAACGCACGCCCCAGGGAGCGCGCTTGACGGAGCGCGAGGAGTGGGGCAGCCCGGTGCGCATGGCGGCGATCGCGTCGCTCAGTACGTCCATGGAGGCACCCTACCGTCATGATCACGAGACGCTGGGACATAACCAGAAGGTTTTCGGATATGGAACGTCTCCCCTCACCTCCGTACGGTCGTTCCCATGACAACTTCTTCTGCAGGCACGGCAGTCACCAAGGCGGTTCTCTTCCACGAGCTCGGCGGTCCCGAGGTCCTGAAGGTCGAGGACGTGCCGCTCGTCCGGCCCGGCGCCGGGGAGGTCCTCTTCCGCGTCGAGGCGATCGGCCTCAACCGGGCCGAGGCCCTCTTCCGCGCGGGCCGTTACTACTACCGGCCGACGCTGCCCGCGTCCCGGCTCGGCTACGAGGCGGCGGGCGTGGTCGAGTCGGTCGGCGAGGGCGTGACCGCCTTCGCTCCGGGCGATGCGGTGATGGCCGTGGCCAACTTCGACTTCGGCGTCCACGGGGTGTACGGGGAACACGCCGTCCTGCCCGAGACCTCGCTGGTGCACCGGCCCGAGGGGGTGGACGCGGTCACCTCCGCGGCGGCGTGGCTGTCGTACTCGACGGCGTACGGCGGCATGGTGGAGACCGGCGGGCTGGCGCCGGGCGACCACGTGATCATCACGGCCGCCTCCAGCGGTACGGGGACGGCCGCGATCCAGACGGCCCTGCGGGCGGGCGCGATCCCGATCGCCACCACGCGCGGCGAGTCCAAGCGGGAGCAGCTGCTGGAGCTCGGCGCGGCCCACGTGATCAGCACCGGCTCCCAGGACCTCGTCGAGGAGGTCAGGGCGATCACCGGTGGCCGGGGCGCCCGGATGGCGTTCGACGGCGTGGGCGGCCCGGGCTTCGCGACCCTCGGCGACGCACTGGTCCCGGGCGGCACGCTGGTGGCCTACGGCTTCCTGGACCCTCGCCCCATCGAGCTGTCGATGAACTGGCCGCTCACCGTGCACGCGTACGGCAATGGGTTCATGAGCCGCGACGAGGCGTACCGCCGGCGCGCGGCCGCCTTCATCGGTTCGGGCCTGGCGAGCGGCGCACTGGCGCCCGTGATCGCCGAGACCTTCGACGGCCTGGAGCGGATCACGGACGCGCACCGGCTGATGGACTCCAGCACCTTCACCGGCAAGATCGTGGTGAAGGTGTGACGCGGGAGGCCGCGGCGAGCCGGCGCGGCCCGTGAACGGCCGCCGCGCGATGCTGCAGGCCCCTCTGCAAAGCGGGGCCGGCGGCCGCCCCGCAGCCACGGGGGCGGAAGCGCCAAGTGATCGTTTCCGCCCGCAACGCAACCCCCGGATCGGGTGACCGGCCACGGTGGGGTGAATCGCACAAACGCCGACCGGCTCCCGGCCCAGAGCCCGCGGGCCGGTTGACGCCTCCTCGAATTCCCGAGCGACGAAACGCCCTTGGAGGGCCGTGACGCCCCCGATCAGGGGTCGTTTTCCCGATCGCTCGTCCGATCCGCACGTCAACGAGGAGGCGTAGTGCATCACCATCACGAGGGCCCCACGCACACCAGCGGGGCGCATCCGGCATTCGAACACCGCCGGCCGGCAAGGCCCGTGGGATCCGGCGCGGCGACCGCGGGGCGGTGGCCGTCATGAAGCAGCGGGCACGCTACACGTGCGTGGTCGACGTGATGGTCCTGCTGCACCGCGACGACGGCCGCGTCCTGCTGCTGCGGCGGGCCGGGAATGTGTACGCCTCCGGTCTCCTCGCCCCGCCCGGCGGACACCTGGAGGACGGCGAGACGCTGGCCGACGGCGCGCTGCGCGAGGTCGCCGAAGAGGTCGGGGTCGCCGTCGACCCGGCCGACCTGGAGTTCTGCCATCTGATCCACCACCGCGGCCCCGAGGGGCAGGCCCGGGTCGGCGTCGTCTTCACCGCGCAGCGGTGGTCGGGCGAGCCGCGCAACCTGGAGCCGGAGAAGTGCTCCACGCTCGTCTGGGCCGACCCGGCGCACCCGCCCGCGGACTGCGTGCCGTACACCGCCGCCGTGCTCGGCAGGTTCGTCGCGGGAGCGTTGCTGTCCACCCACGGCTGGGACGGGACGCCGGGAGGCGCGGCATGACGCAGTCGGAACAGCTGCTGTTCGGCGGCCCGTTGCTGTACGACAACGGGTGGAGCCGCCACGAGGCGGCGTACTTCGAGATGTCCCTGTGGGCGATGGCCGTGCGCCTGCCCCTCCTCGTCGGCTCCACGGTGCGCCTGGCGCGGCAGGCCGACGGCCGGTCGCTGGCCGTCGTCGGGGCCTCCGAGCTGATCCGGGGCGCGGGGCAGGCCGTGGGGCTGGTCGCGGTCAACGGCGTCCTGGCCGCGGTCCTCGCCTCCGGGACCATGGCGCAGCGCCTGTCGGCGGCCGTCCCGGCGATGGTGACGGTGACGCTCGCCGGGACGGTGAGCGCCCTGGCGGCGTCCGCCTCGACGTCGGGCACGGGCCGGCTGGAGCCGAAGGTCGAACGGGTGGCGACCGAGCAGTACCTGGAGCGCGTGGTCCGCGTCGAGCTGGCGGCGATCGAGGACGCGGAGTTCCACCGGCTGCTGGATTCGGCCCAGTACGGGGCCGCCTCGGCCCGTCGCATGATCAGCTACTGCACCGGTGTCATCGGCTCGCTGGTCTCCTTCGCGGCCGCCGCCGGCGTGCTGACGGTGCTGCACCCGGTGCTGCTGCCGCTGCTGGTCCTGATGACCGTGCCCCGCTCCTGGGCCGCCCTGCGGAACTCGCGGACGCGGTACGCCAGTTACCTGCGGTGGGTGCAGCACTCACGGGCCGGGCGGCTGCTGAGCCAGACCCTGATGCGGACGGGGCCCGCCCCCGAGATCCGCGTCCACGGTGTCGGGCCCTTCCTGGTGGACCACTTCCGCAGCATGTCGCAGGACTCCGAGGCCGAGCAGTCGCGGCTGGCCGACAGCGCCGCCCGGGTCCGCCTGATCGCCTCCGCACTCACCGGCGCCGCCACGGCCCTGACGTACCTGGCGCTGATCGGGCTGCTGGCGGCGGGCGCGATGGACCTGTCGGTGGCGGGCACGGCCGTCCTGGCCACGCGGACCGGCGGGCAGAGCCTGTCCGCCCTCGTCCTGCAGGTCGGCAATCTCTACGAGGAGGCCTGCTACGTGCAGGACCTGGAGCGCCTGTGCCGGGAGGCGGCACAGCGGGCCATCCCCGACGGCGGGCTGCCCGTGCCCGAGCGGCCGGCGCTGATCCGCTTGGAGAACGTCACCTTCCGCTATCCCGCCGACGGCACCGAGGATCCCGCCGGCCCGCCCGGGCGGCCGGCGCTCAGGAACGTGAGCCTGGACATCCCCGCCGGCAGGATCGTGGCGCTCGTCGGCGTGAACGGCTCGGGCAAGACCACCGTCGCCAAGCTCGTGGCCGGTCTGTACCGGCCGGACGCGGGAAGCGTCCTGTGGGACGGCGTGGACGCCGGCGAACTGGACCGGGCGCAGCTGTTCTCGCGGATCGCGATGGTCGGCCAGGACTTCCACCGGTGGCCGTTCACGTGCCGCATGAACGTGGCCATCGGCCGCACCGACCGGCCGCTGGACCAGGAGGCGCTGGAGGAGGCGGCCGTCCTCGCGGGCGCCGACAAGGTCGTGGCGGAGCTGCCGAAGGGCTGGGACACGCTGCTGTCCAAGGGATACAAGGGAGGCCATCAGATCTCGGGGGGCCAGTGGCAGCGGCTGGGCATCGCCCGCGCCCGCTACCGCGACGCCCGCATCCTCATCGTCGACGAGCCCACCTCGGCCCTGGACGCCCGGGCCGAGGAACTGCTGAACACTTCCGGGGGCGCCTTCCGCGGTCTGTACGAGCTGCAGCGCGCGCAGTTCCAGGACGCGCCGGTACCGGGGCAGCGGCGGACGGCGTAGGGACGAGCGGCGCTGCGGGCCCCCGGCCGGACGCCGCGCGGTGTCCGGCCGGGGGCCCGCGGCGCGGCATGGCGGGTCGATATCCGGCGGCCGACGGCCCATCATTGCCCAGCATGGACATGGGCTTCCCGGCCGGTGGGCCGACTCCCCCGCCGACCGGTGACCGCAACGGGCCGGCCGTCTCCCGCGAGGAGTTCGACGCGCTCTTCGAGAGGGTCCGCACGTGGGGCCGCTGGGCGCCCGCCGACCGCGGGGCCTGGAACCGGGTGACCGCGGACCACGTCCGGCGGGCCGGCGCCCTGGTCCGGACGGGGACCGTCGTGCCGATGGCACGGCCGTGGGACACCGTGCCCGGCCCGGACAACCGCAGGCCCGCCCTGCACTACATGTCCGACCTCGGCGACGTGGAGGCGCCCGAACCCACCGCCCACAAGGACTTCATCGGCGCCGACTACCACGGCAAGGCCGTCAGCCATCTGGACGCGCTCTGCCACATGGCCTACCGCGGGCGGTTCTACGGCGGCGGCACGGCGCGCGACCTCGCCGGCGCCGGGGGTGCCCGCTTCGGCGAGGTCGCGGCGCTCGGTCCCCTGGTGACCAGGGGGGTGCTCCTCGACCTGCCGGCCGTCGAGGGCAGCCCCTGGCTGGCGCCCGGACGGGCCGTGCACCCAGCGGACCTCACCGCCGCCGAGGAGGCACTCGGTGTGACGGTCGGCGAGGGGGACGCCCTGCTGGTGCGGACGGGCCGATTCCGGCGCCGCCGGGAGCGGGGCCCCTGGGACCCGGACGCCTCCTGCGCGGGCCTCCACGTGCACGCCGTACCGCTGCTGGCCGAGCGCGGCGTCGCCCTGCTGGGCGGCGACGGCGACAGCGACGTCCGGCCCTCGCCGGTCGAGGGCCTGCACTCGCCCGTCCACACCCTCGCCATCGCCGCGATGGGCGTGCCGCTGCTGGACAACCTCGATCTCGAAGAGCTCTCCGCCGCCTGCGCCGGCTCGGGCCGCTACGCGTTCCTGCTCGTCGTGGCGCCCCTGAACATCCCCGGCGGTACGGGCTCGCCGGTCAACCCCGTAGCCGTGTTCTGACGGGCGGGGCGGCCGCCCCGCCGGGCGTCACGGACAGTGTCCGGACCCACGCGCATCCGCACACATTCCGTTATGTCGGCAAAGTTCTAAAATGGAACAACAGTGCAGCCGCCCCGGTACGGGTGGCCATCGGCGCACGCACCGGTGAGGGAAGTGATCCGGATGGGGCTCGTGGCGGACGACATCGGTCCCGTACGCGCCCGTGAGCAGTTCCTTCGCGGCGGGACGACCGAGGAGGCCGTGCGCAGCCCGATCCTGAGCTCCTGGCAGCGCAGCCAGGCGCTGGGGCTCTCGCCGGACGGGTGCGAGCTCCCGTACACCCAGGACCTCGACCTCGACGGCCGCCTCGTGCGCGCGGCCGCCCCCGTGATGAACCGGCTGCAGGCCATGTTCGACGGCAGGAGCATGAACATCTGCCTCGCCGACGCGCGCGGCGCCGTGCTGCAACGCCGGTTCGGCCGGGCGTCCATGGTCCGGCACCTGGCTCCGATCCAGAGCGTCCCGGGCTTCGTGTTCGCCGAGAAGTACGGCGGGACCAACGGCATCGGCCTGGCCCTCGCGGAGCGGCAACTGGTCAACATCTACGGCGCCGAGCACTTCGCCGAGCGCTCGCAGTCCAACGCGTGCGTGGCGATCCCCGTACGGGACCTGCTCAACGGGCGCATCGAAGGCGTCCTCTGCTTCGGCTACCCCTACACCGACGCGGACACGGCGCTGGACGTCGTGATCCGCAAGGCGGCCGACGCCATCGAGCGGCGGCTGCTGGAGCAGAGCTCGGCGCGGGAGCGCGCCCTGCTGCAGGCCTACCTCGACGCCCGGCGCGGCGCACCGGCCGACGGCGCGTCCGGCAACGGGCAGCTGGGCGAGCTCGCCACGAGCGGCCTCGACTGGCGCGACCAGATGATCCTCAAGGAGAAGGCCGGCGAGTTGCTCGCCTCGGCCCAGCGGGCCGCCGTCGAGGTGATCCTGCCCGGCGACCGGCGGGTCACCCTGCTGAGCCGGCCGGTCACGAGCGCCTCCGGAGTGGAGGGCCTCGCCGTCGAGGCCGTCCTGCCCTCGCGGCACCAGCGCCTGACCGTCCGGGCCGCGGCCGACGCGCCCCCCGGCGTCTCCCCCGGTCTCCTCGCGCAGCAGGCGCTCTCCGACGCCGTTCCCCCGCCCGGGCGCCTTCCCGGCTTCGCTCCCGGCCCGGCCGCCGCGACGGCACGGCCGCCCGGCATATCCGGCGCACCCGCCACGCCCGGCGGTCCCGGCGCCCCCGCAGCGCGCGGCGCACCCGGCGTCGCCGGCCCTCCCGCCGACGGCGGCGCGACCAGCGGGCTGGTGCTGGTGGGCGAGCCGGGGGTGGGGAAGTTCGCCGTCGCGGCCCGCCGCCGCCTGGAGCTGCTGTCCGAGGCCAGCACGCGCATCGGCACCACGCTGGACGTCAGCCGCACCGCCCAGGAGCTCGCCGAGACGGCCGTACCGAGCCTGGCCGACTACGTCACCATCGACCTGCCCGCGGCGGTGCTGCGCGGCGACGAGCCGTCCGACCCCTGCAAGGACCTGCACCGCACGGTGGTCCACGGCGTCCGCGACGACTGCCCGTTCTACCCCGCCGGCGAGCGGGTCGACCTCAAGCCGGCCACGCCCCAGCTGCGCAGCCTGACCAGCGGGGAGACCGTGCTGGAGCCCGAACTGCGGGCCGCCCACGGCTGGATCTCGCAGCACCCCGGGCGCGCCCAGCGCCTCCTCGCCCACGGGGTGCACTCCCTGATCACCGTCCCGCTCCTGGCCCGCGGCATCGTCCTGGGCACCGCGAGCTTCTACCGCTCCCAGGACCCCTCCCCCTTCGGTGACGACGACTGCTCGCTGGCGCAGGAGCTCGCCACACGCGCCGCCATCTGCATCGACAACGCCCGCCGCTACACCCGCGAGCACAGCATGGTCCTCGCCCTGCAGCACAGCCTGCTGCCGCACGGCTTCCCCGAGCAGAGCGCCGTCGAGGTCGCGCACCGCTACATGCCCGCCGAGTCCGGCGTCGGCGGGGACTGGTTCGACGTCATCCCGCTCTCCGGCACCCGTGTCGCCCTCGTCGTCGGCGACGTCGTCGGCCACGGGCTGCACGCCGCCGCCACCATGGGCCGGCTGCGCACCGCCGCGCGCACCTTCGCCGAGCTGGACCTGGCCCCCGACGAGGTCCTCACCCACCTGGACAACCTCGTCGGCCGCCTGGACCGGGAGGAGTGCGGCGAGGACGACGACCCGGCCAACGGCAACACCGGCATCATCGGCGCCACCTGCCTGTACGTCATCTACGACCCCACCACGCAGCAGTGCACCATGGCCCGGGCCGGCCACCCGCCGCCCGCGCTCGTCCGCCCCGACGGGACCGTGACCTTCCCCGAGCTTCCCGCGGGCCCGCCCCTGGGGCTGGGCGGCCTGCCCTTCGAAAGCGCCGAATTCCTCCTCCCCGAGGGCAGCCAGCTCGTCCTCTACACCGACGGGCTCATCGAGGACCGCCACCGCGACTTCGACATGGCCCTGGAGCAGCTGCGCGCGGCCCTGTCCCACCCGAACCGGCCGCCCGAGGAGACCTGCCGGGAGGTCGTCCGGAGCGTGGTCCCCGAGCACCCGGCCGACGACATCGCCCTGCTCGTCGCCCGCACCCACGTCCTGGACCCGCACCGGATCGCCGTCTGGGACCTGCCCGCCGACCCGGCCCTCGTCTCCTCCGTGCGCGCCGCCGTCACCGAACGCCTGACCGAGTGGGGGCTGGAGGAGATCGCCTTCACCACCGAGCTGCTGCTCAGCGAGCTGGTCACCAACGCCGTCCGGTACGGCAACGGCCCCATCCAGGTGCGCCTGCTCTACGACCGCGCGCTGATCTGCGAGGTCGCCGACGCCAGCAGCACCGCCCCGCACCTGCGCCACGCGGCCACGACCGACGAGGGCGGCCGCGGCCTGTTCCTCGTCGCCCAGCTCTCCCAGTGCTGGGGCACCCGCTACACCCCCGGGGGCAAGGTCATCTGGGCGGAGTGCGCCCTGGAGGTCGGCGGGCGGCCCTTCGCCGCCGAGGCGTTCCTCGACGACATTCCGGCGATCTGACGGCCCATCCGGCGCCCGGGCCCGTGGGGGCCGTAGCATGATGAAACGTTAAAAAGCGATGATTGGTCCTGATAGGTCCCGGAGAAGTCCGTGCACGACGCTCCTCCCGACACCCGTCCCCTCCCGGGCCGCGGCCCCGAGCCGCTCGTCCGGATCCACGGCCTGAGCAAACGGCTCGGCGGCACCCTCGCCCTCGACGCGGTGGACCTCGACATCCGCACCGGCAGCGTCCTGGCCCTGCTCGGTGCCAACGGCGCCGGCAAGTCCACCCTGATCAAGGTGCTCGCGGGCATCC
Source organism: Streptomyces sp. URMC 124 (assembly GCF_051386455.1). Classification (NCBI taxonomy): domain Bacteria; kingdom Bacillati; phylum Actinomycetota; class Actinomycetes; order Kitasatosporales; family Streptomycetaceae; genus Streptomyces; species Streptomyces sp. URMC 124. The sequence goes on along the minus strand of NZ_JBPQTS010000065.1, from coordinate 20,536 downwards.
ACCCCGCGGACGAGGGCGAGGTGAGCGTCGCGGGGCACGCCCTCGGCACCGAGGCGGCCTCCCGGGCCATGTCGTTCATCCACCAGGACCTGGGTCTGGTCGGCTGGATGAGCGTCGCCGAGAACATCGCCCTGGGCACCGGATACCCGCGCCGCGCGGGGCTGGTGTCCTGGCGGCGGACCCGCCGGCAGTGCACCGAGGCCCTGGGCACCGTCGCCGCGCACCTCGACCCGGACGCCGTCGTCGCCGACCTCACGCGCGCCGAACGCTCCCTGGTCGCCATCGCCCGCGCCCTGTCCACCCGGGCCCCGCTCGTCGTCCTGGACGAGCCGACCGCCAGCCTCCCGGCCGCCGACTGCGACCGGCTCTTCCACGTCCTGCACACCCTGCGCGACCACGGCCGCGCCGTCGTCTTCGTCACCCACCGGCTCGACGAGGTGTACAAGGTCGCGGACGCGTTCGCCGTGCTGCGCGACGGCCGGCTCGTCAGCCGCGGCCCGCTCGCCGGGCACGGCCCCGCCCGGCTGGTCCGCGACATCGTGGGCCACGACGACGCGGGCCACGGCCCGGGCGCCCACGGCATCGCCGACCCCGCCCCGGGCCCCGCCGTCCTGAGCCTCGACGGCGTGCGCACCGAGAACACCGGGCCGGTCAGCCTGCGGCTGCGGCCCGGCGAGATCCTCGGCATGGTGGGCCTCACCGGCGCCGGGCACATGGAGCTGGGCCGCGCCCTCGCCGGCTCCCGGCCCGTCCTCGGCGGGCGGATCCTGCTCGGCGGGCGCCCGTACCACCCGGGCACGGTCACGGACGCCGTCGGCGCCGGCGTCGGCTTCGTGACCAGCAACCGTCAGGAGGAGGGCTGCGCGGCCGAGCTGACCGTACGGGAGAACTTCCTGGCCAACCCCCGGGCGGCCGGCCTGCGGGGCGCGCACTGGATCAGTCCCGGCCGCGAGCGCGCCGAGGCCACCGCCCTGATCGAGCGGTTCGCGGTGCGCCCCCACGACAGCGAGGCGCCCATCGGCACCCTCTCCGGGGGCAACCAGCAGAAGGTCATGATCGGCCGCTGGCTGGGCACGAGCCGGAACCTGCTCGTCCTGGAGGAGCCGACCGCCGGCGTCGACGTCGGCGCCAAGGCGGCGATCTACCGCCTGCTCCGGGACGCCCTCGCCGACGGCCTCGCCGTCCTGCTCATCTCCACCGACTTCGAGGAGGTCGCCGACGTGTGTCACCGGGCCCTGGTGTTCGTCCGCGGAACCGTGGCGGCGGAGCTGAGCGGCGAAGCGCTCACGGTCACCGCGCTCACCCACGCCGCCTCGGACATCGCCGCCCTCACCGGAACGCCGGGCTGATGACCCCGCCTTCCCCGTCTCCTTCTCCTTCGTCTCCCCCGCCGCCCGCCGGCCCTTCGCCCGGGCCCCGTCACGCGCCCGGCCACCGCTTCGGGCACCTCGTCGGCGCCTACGGCCTCCTCGCCCTCACCGCCCTGCTGTTCGCGGCCTTCTCCCTCGCCCTGCCCGGCACCTTCCCCACCCTGGACAACATCTCCGCCGTCCTGTCCAACCAGTCGATCCCCGCCATGCTCGCCCTCGGCGCGACGATCCCCATCGCCACGGGCAAGTTCGACCTGTCCATCGGCTACGGCCTCGGCCTCGCGCACGTCATGACGATGCAGCTCGTCGTCGCCGAACGCTGGCCCTGGCCGCTCGCCTGCCTCGTCGTGGTCCTCGGCGGGGCGGCCGTCGGTGCCGTCAACGGCCTCGTCGTCGAATTCGCGAAGATCGACTCCTTCATCGCCACGCTCGGCACCGGCAGCATCATGTACGCCTTCACCGGCTGGATCACCGACGGAGCCCGCATCGTCCCCGGGCCGCGCGGCCTGCCCGCCGCCTTCACCGCCCTCTACGACTCCCGCTTCCTCGGCCTGCCGGTCTCCGCCTTCTACGTCCTCGCCCTCGCCGCCGCGCTGTGGCTGCTGCTGGAACGGCTGCCCCTCGGCCGGTACTTCTACGTCATCGGCTCCAACCCCCGCGCCGCCGACCTCGTGGGCATCCCCTCCCGGCGCTACGTGATCTACGCGTTCACCGCGTCGGGGCTGGTCGTGGGCGTCTGCGGGGTGCTGCTCGCCGCGCAGCAGCAGACCGGCAACCCCAGCGTGGGCATGGACTACCTGCTGCCCGCCTTCGTCGGCGCGCTGCTCGGCTCCACCGCGATCAGACCCGGCCGCGCCAACGCCCTGGGCACCCTCGTCGCCGTCACCGTCCTGGCCGTCGGCCTCGCCGGGATCGGCCAGCTCGGCGCCCGGTTCTGGGTCACGCCGCTGTTCAACGGCAGCACCCTGCTCCTCGCGGTCGGCCTGGCCGGTTACGCGGCCCGCCGGCAGCTGCGCCGACGGCGCACGGAACCCCCGCGGACGCCCCGCCACCCGCCCGGGGCCGCGCGGTGACCACGGCTCGCACCGCCCGGGCGGGTACGTTCGCGCTGGCAGTGGCGGCATGCGTCGTTGCCGCCGCCGGCTGTGAACGAGGTTCCTCCACGGGCGCCGCCTCTCCGCCCCCGCAGCCGGCGAGGGCCGGGTGCCCCGCCGTCCTGGCCCGGGCGCAGGTGGCCACCCGGCGGGCCGAGAGGACCGACACGGCCTGGGACGGCCCCGTCACCGGCCCCCGCGCGGTCCCCGGCAAGGAGATCGTCTACGTCGCGCAGAGCATGACCAACCCGGGTGTCGCAGGTACCGCCCACGGCGTACAGGAAGCCGCGGGGGCCATCGGCTGGCACGTCCGGGTGATCGACGGGCAGGGCACTCCCGCCGGGATCCAGGCGGCGTTCAGCCAGGCGCTCGCCCTCCGCCCGGCGGGCATCGTCATCGGCGGCTTCGACCCCCACCTGACGTCCCGGCAGGTCGCGCAGGCCCGCGCGGCCCGCGTCCCGCTCATCGGCTGGCACGCGGTCGGCTCCCCCGGCCCGGGCGCGGAGGCCGGGCTGTTCACCAACGTCACCACCCGGGTCGAGGATGTCGCGAGGATCAGCGCGGACTGGGTCATCGCGCACTCGCGGGGCACCGCCGGCGTCGTCGTGTTCACCGACGCCTCGATCCCGTTCGCCCGGAACAAGTCCGAGCTGATCGAGAAGGAACTCGCCACCTGCCCCGACGTGAAGCTCCTCGCGGAGGAGAACATCCCGATCACGGACACCAGCAGCCGCACGCCCCAGGAGGTCTCCTCGCTCCTCTCCCGCTTCCCCGACGCGTGGACGCACTCCGTCGCCATCAACGACGTCTACTTCGCCGACGCCGCCCCCGCCCTGCGCGCCGCCCGCAGGAAGGGCGGCGGCGCCCCGTACAACATCGGTGCGGGCGACGGCGATCCCTCCGCCTTCCAGCGCATCAACAGCAAGCAATTCCAGGCGGCCACCGTCCCGGAGCCGCTCTCCGAGCAGGGCTGGCAGATCGTCGACGAGTTCAACCGCGCCTTCTCCCACCGGCCCCCCAGCGGATACGTCGCCCCCGTCCACGTCACCACGGCCGCCAACAGCGCCGGAGCCACCTCCTGGGACCCGCCCGGCTACCGCGCGGCGTACCGGGGCATCTGGCACGGACGGCCGTCCCCGGGGGCCGTTCGGCCCATGGTGAGGGGCTCCTCCGGCAGTTCATGATCGGTGCAGCGCAGGGGTGTGCCGAGCGTCGACGGGAGCCGGTCGTGGACCAGACAAAGGCGTTCTCTCCAGGCGGGCCCGTCCGGGTCTTCCTCCTGGACGACCACGAGGTCGTCCGGCGCGGTGTCCACGACCTGCTGGACGCCGAGGACGACATCGTGGTCGTGGGCGAGGCGAGTAGCGTCGCCCACGCCCTCGCGCGGGGCCCCGCCCTGCGCCCGGACGTCGCCGTCCTGGACGTGCGGCTGCCGGACGGCGACGGCATCACCGTCTGCCGGGAGCTGCGCTCGCGGATGCCGGGGCTGGCCTGTCTGATGCTGACCTCGTTCGATGACGACGACGCCCTCCTGGACGCGATCATGGCCGGAGCCGCGGGGTACGTCCTCAAGCAGATCAAGGGGTCCGACCTCGTCTCCGCCGTCCGCACCGTCGCCTCCGGCCAGTCCATGCTCGACCCGGCCACGACCACGCGCCTGATGGCCGGCCTGCGCGGAGAGGGCGAGGCCGGGCCCGGCGACGAGCGGCTCGCCGAGCTCTCGCCCCGCGAGCGCGACATCCTCGCCCTGATCGGTGACGGGCTCACCAACCGTCAGATCGGCAAGAGCCTGTTCCTGTCCGAGAAGACGGTGAAGAACCACATCTCGCGGCTGCTCGCCAAGCTCGGCGTCGAGCGCCGCATCCAGGCGGCCGTGCTCGCCACGCAGGCCGGTGGGGCCGCCGGCGCGGCCGGGGCCGGCCCGGCGGCGAGTGGTTCCGGGGACCGCCGCGAGCAGCCCGGGCGTCACGGCTGAGCCGGGGGCGGCTCCTCCGCCTCGATGGGAACGCGCCAGGTCAGGACCGTGCCGTCGCCGCCGGGCGGAGCGGAGAGCACGAGCTGCCCGCCGTGCCGTGCTGCCCGTTCGGCGAGGTTGCGCAGGCCGCTGCGGCGCCCTTCGCCGGGCGTGCCGACGCCGTCGTCGGTGACGGTGAGCACCAGCTCCCGGCCGTCGTTGACCACGGCGACGCCGGCGGACGTGGCGCGCGCGTGCCGGACGACGTTCGTCAGGGCCTCCTCCAGGACCGCCACCGCGTCGTCGGTGACGGCGTGCGGCACCCGGGTGTCCAGCAGGCCTTCCATCCGCAGGCTCGGGGCGAAGCCGAGGAGCGTGGCGGCGCCGCCGACGGTCTGCACGACCCGGGTGCGCAGCCCGTGCCGGGGCGCGGTCTCCCGGGCCCGCAGGCCGAAGATCGTCGCCCTGATGATCTTGATGGTCTCGTCGAGGTCGCTCACCGCGCGCTGCACGCGTTCCGACGCCTCCGCGTGGTCGATGAAGCGGTCGGCGCTCTGCAGCGTCATCCCGGTGGCGAACAGCCGCTGGATCGCCAGGTCGTGCAGGTCTCGGGCGATGCGGTCGCGGTCCTCCAGCAGGGTGAGCTGTTCGGCGTCCGCCCGGCGCTCCGCCAGTTCCACGGCCATGGCCGCCTGCCCGGCGAAGTTCAGCAGGGGCTCGATCTCCTCCTGCGAGAACACCGGCCGCCCCGCGCCGCGGGCCAGGAACAGCACGCCGATCACCGCCTCGCCGGACGTGACCGGCACCGCCACAGCCGGCCCGAGCCCGGTCAGGGACTCGGGCACGGCGGAGACCCGCGGGTCCTCCTGGACGCTGAGGCTGCACACCGGCGCGCGCTCGGAGAGCACGATGCCGACCAGCGTCCCTTCGACGGGGAGGACGACGCCGCGGATGGCGTCGGCCAGTGCGCCCGTGGCGACCTCGACGGTCAGCGCGGACCCGTCCGCCAGCGGCAGCGAGACGGTCGCCAGCTCGGCCTCGGTGATCTCCTTCGCCAGCTCGGCGATCTGCGCCATCACGTCCTGCCGCGGGCTGCCGGACATCAGGCTGGTGGTCACGCGGGCGCTCGCCCGCAGCCACCGTTCGCGCCGCGTGGACTCCTCGTAGAGCCGGGCGTTGTCGATGGCGACGCCGGCGGCGACGGCGAGCGTGGAGAGCACCGCCTCGTCCTCGGCGTCGAAGTCGGCGCCGCCGCGCTTCTCCGTCAGGTACAGGTTCCCGAACACCTGGTCGCGGACGCGGATGGGCACGCCCGCGAAGCTGTGCATCGGCGGGTGGCCGGGCGGGAAGCCGTACGAGGCGGCGTGCTCGGAGATCTTCGGCAGCCGCAGCGGGACGGGGTGGCGGATCAGCTCGCCGAGCAGGCCGTGCCCCGAGGGGAACGGCCCGATGGCCTCGATCTGCTCGCCGGTCAGCCCGACCGTGAGGAACTTCGAGAGCGTGCGCCCGTCCGGGCCGATGACCCCCAGCGCACCGTACTGGGCGTCCACCAGCACCACCGCGGCCTCGACGATCCGCCGCAGCACGTGCTCCAGGTCCAGTTCGCGCCCCACCGACAGCACCGCCTCCAGCAGGCTGTGCACCCGGTCCCACGTCCCGCGCGCGGTGTCGAGCCGCGCCTGGAGCTCTCCCAGCAGCTCGTCCAGTCTGAGGTGCGGCAGCCGCACCGAACCACCCCCGGCGCTCTCCAACGCGTCTCCTCACGAACAGGCGAGGTGTACCCCGTCGGACCACCGTATCGGTCCCGGACCGGCCCAGAAACGGATGCGCCCGCTCAGGCCGGAAGTGGTGGTCCCGGGGGCGTTCCGGCCCCGGGACGGCGGGGTTACGGCGCCATCTCGTACGCGCCGGACAGGGCCTCGACGCGCTCCCAGACGCGGGCCGAGCGGGCGTCGTCGGCGACGGGGCGGCGGACGGCTCCGAGGGCCCAGCGCTGCTGGGCCTCGGTGGCGGAGTCCTTGCCGTGCAGTTCGACGGCGTGCGCGGAGAAGTCGCGGACGAGGACGGCGAACAGCTCGTCGAGCACGTCCTGGTCGAGGCCGGTCAGGCGCGCCTGCTCCAGGATCAGCTGGCCGTGCACGACGAGCGCGAAGAGCTGGCCGACGGCGAGGAGGAGGTCGAGGTCGCGGCTCTGCTCCTCGTCCGGGGCGGCGGTGGTGACGAATGCGCACAGGGCGTCCGCCTGCTCGCGGAAGCGCGCGACGTTCGGCACGTCGGCGTAGGCGTCGTAGGCGGTGCGCCAGTCGTGGAAGCGGATGGCGCCGAGGCCCCGGGCCGGTCCCTGGCGGAAGAGGAACGCGTCGTCGGCCGCGTCGAGGCGGGTCGGCACGGGCGCGTACTCGGCGGGGTTCAGCAGGTGGTTGCCCATGAACTTGAGGATCAGCGCGAGGTTGACGTGGACGGTGCCCTCCAGCTTCGGCAGGCCGCGGATCTCGGTGGCGGCCTGGGCGAAGTAGGTGTCCTTCTCGAAGCCCTTGGCCGCGATGACGTCCCACATCAGATCGATGACCTTCTCGCCCTCGGTGGTCACCTTCATCTTCGTCATGGGGTTGAACAGGAGGTAGCGGCGGTCGTCGGGGCCGGCGGAGCGGAAGTAGTCGACGGCGCGGTCGCTGAAGAGCTTCATGCCGACGAGGCGGACGTAGGCGTCGGTCAGCTCGCGGCGGACGTGCGGGAAGGCGGTGACGGGGCGGCCGTAGAGGATGCGGTTGTGCGCGTGGGTGACGGCCTCGTACATCGCGTGCTCGCAGATGCCGATCGCGCCGGTGCAGAGGTTGAACTTGCCGACGTTGACGGTGTTGAGGGCGGCGTCGAAGGCGGCGCGGCCGGTGTGCAGGACGTCCTCGGCCGCGACGGGGTAGTTCTCCAGGCGGAACTCGCTGACGTACTTCGACGAGTCGACGACGTTCTTGACCAGGTGGTACGCCTCGTGGCGGCTGTCGGCGGCGAAGAAGACGTAGCCGTCGGGGCCCTCGACGTCGGTGCGGCGGCCGAAGACGGAGACGAGGCCGGCGGCGTTGCCGTTGCCGATGTAGTACTTGGAGCCGCTCGCCCGGAAGCCGCCGTCGCCGTCCGGCTCCAGGAGCATGTCCGTGGAGTAGATGTCGGCGCCGTGGGACTTCTCGGACAGGCCGAAGGCGAAGACCTCGCCCTGGGCGAGGAGTTCCGCGGCGCGGGCGCGGGCGGCGGCGTTGTCGCTCTGCCAGACCGGGCCGAGGCCGAGGATGGTGACCTGCCACGCGTACCAGTAGTCGAGCCCGTAGAAGCCGAAGATCTCGTTGAGGGCGGCTATGCGGGCGGTGTCCCAGCGCTTGTCCTCGTTCCCGCCGGCGGCGGAGGCCGGCGTGAGGAACGTTGCGAACAGGCCCTCCTTCGCCGAGAAGGCGAGGAAGTCCGCGAGCCAGGCGCGGGAGCGGTAGTCCTCGATCAGCTTGCGCTTGCCGCGCTCCTCGAACCAGTCGACGGTGGCGCGCAGCAGCCTGCGGGTCTCCGGGTCGAAGTGCGCGGGGTCGTAGGTGCGCGGGTTGAAGAGCAGCTGGTCGGCCATGGAGGTTCGCCTTTCCGGCTTGACGGTCGAAGGTGGCGTGGACGGTGAACGGTGCGGTGGGGGCCGCGGGTGGACGGCGGGCGGTGAACGGCGGGCCGCGGGCGGGTGCGCCCCGGTGCTCGGTGCGCCTCAGTGCTAGCCGCGGAGCCGGTGGAGCCGGTGGAGCGTGGCGAGGACGTCGTCGAGCCAGGCGATCGTCATCCGCTCGTAGGCGATGCCGCCGCGCAGGACGACGTGCTGGAGCTCCCGCCCGGCGTCGCCGGGCGCGCCGGGCGCCTCGGCTCCGCTGAAGTCGCGCAGCTCCCCGGCGAGGTAGTGCGCGAGCCGGTCGGAGTGCGCCCGGTGGTGCCGCTCGACTTCGCGGATGAGGGCGGCCGGGTCGTCGAAGGCCGCGCCGCGGATCTTCACGGCGAGGTCGTGCCGGACGCTCTCGGGTTCGATCGGCTCGTGGAGCCAGTCGGAGAGGGCGGCGCGCCCGAGGGGGGCGACGGAGTACTCCTTCTTGTCCGGCCGGCCCTGCTGCGGCACCTCGCGCACGTCGAGCCGGCCGTCGCCCTCCATCCGCTTGAGGACGCGGTAGATCTGCTGGTGGGTGGCGGTCCAGAAGTACCCGATGGACCGTTCGAAGCGCCGGGCCAGCTCGTAGCCGGAGCCGGGCTTCTCCAGCAGGGAGACGAGGATCGCGTGCTCGAGCGCCATACCCGGATCCTGCTATGCAACTCGTTTCATAGACAAGGACCGCCGCTCCGGTGAGACGCGGCTCACTCGCGGCCGCGGTCGTGGGGGCGCCTACGCCACCCGGGCCTCCCGGCGGTAGCCGCCCGGAGCCTGGCCGTATTCGCGTTTGAACGCCTTGGCGAAGGCGTACTCGGAGCCGTAGCCGGTCCGGGCCGCGACCGTCGTGAGCGGGGCGTCGGACTCGCGCAGCAGCTTGGCGGCGGTGGTCATGCGCCAGCGGGTCAGATAGGCCATGGGCGGTTCGCCGACGAGGGCGGTGAAGCGGCGGGCGAAGGCCGCGCGCGACAGGCCCACGCGCTCGGCGAGCGACTCGACGGTCCACTGGGCGGCCGGGTCGGCGTGCACGGCGGCCAGTGCCGGGGCGACGGCTCCGTCGCCGAGGGCGGCGGCCCAGCCCTTGGCCGCTGCCGGAGGCTGGTCCTCCAGCCACGCGCGCAGGATGTACAGGAGCAGCGAGTCGATGAGCGCGGGGACGATGCCGGCCGATCCGATGCGGGGGTTCTCCAGCTCCGTGCCCAGGAGCTGGACGGCGGCGCTGAGTTCGGGGTGGCGGCCGTGCCGGGTGGGGAGGTGGATGATCTCGGGGAGCTGGTTCACCAAGGGGTGCGGTCGCCCCTGGTCCAGGTGGTAGTTGCCGCACAGCAGGCTCGTGCCGGGGCCGTCGCCCCCGATGGTGACCGTGCCGAGGGGCGAGCCGGGCCGGAACTGCTCGGGTCTCTCCACTTCGGCGGGCGTGGAGGGGTGGTCGGCGAGGATGTGGCCGCGGCCGTCGCGCAGGAAGACCACGTCGCCCGGGCTGAGGGCGAGGGGCTTCAGATGCGGCTCGTCCCCGAGGGGGACGAGCCAGCAGGTGCCGTACAGCACCACGTGGAAGCCGGCGCCGGCAACAGGGGGGAGGCGCAGCCCCCAGGGGGCGCGGCCGTGGGTGCGTACGGACCTGGGCTGCCCCGTCCGCATCGAGCCCAGCGCCTCGGTCAGGATGTCCAACGCCGTCCCCTCCCTCTCCCCCTCGCCCGTCCGGCGGGCGTTCAGCCTACGGGCCGTTGCGTGCCGGCGGCCCGCGTCAGCCGACGGTGAGGACGATCTTGCCCTGGGTCCGGCCCGATCCGACCGCCTCGTGCGCCTTCGCGGCCTCGGCCAGCGGGAACGTCCCGGAGACGTGGGGCCGGATGCGGCCGGCGTCCACGAGGGCGGCGATCGCCTCCAGCGAGGCGTAGTCGGGTTCGACGGAGACGCCCGCGAAGCGCCGGCCCTCGGCCTCGGCCCGGGCGGCGAGCTCCTGGTTCCCGTGCTCCATGATGCTGACGAGCGTGCCGCCGGGGCGCAGGACGGCGAGGGAACGCACGCCTTCGGAGGAGGAGTCGAAGACGACGTCGACGTCCTTGACCGCCTCGGTGAAGTCGGTGGTGCGGTAGTCGACGACCTCGTCGGCGCCCAGGCCGCGCACGAAGTCGTGCTTGGGGCCGCTCGCCATGGCGATCACGTGGGCGCCGCGGGCCTTGGCCATCTGCACGGCGAAGTGGCCGACGCCGCCGGCCGCACGGTGGATCAGCACCCGCTGCCCCTCGGTGATCCCGGCCGCGTCCACCAGCCCCTGCCAGGCCGTGAGGGCGGCGAGCGGGATCGCCGCGGCGTGCACGTGGTCGAGACCTGCGGGCTTGCGGGCCACCTGGCGGGACGGCACGGCGACGTACTCGGCGTAGCCGGTGGCGGCGCGGGGGAAGAACGGCATGCCGAACACCTCGTCGCCGGGCTTGAAGCGGGCGCCGGGGCCGGCCTCCTCGACGACGCCGGAGATGTCCCAGCCGACGCCGAAGGGCGGCTCGCCGAGGAGGGGGTAGGCGCCGGAGCGGACGGCCACGTCCACCGGGTTCACGCCGCTGGCGTGGACGCGGACGAGGACCTCTCCGCCGAGGGGCGTGGGACGCTCGGTCTCGACGACCTCCAGCACTTCGGGGCCTCCGAAGGACTTCTGGACGACAGCGCGCATGGTGATCTCTCCCTGTGCCGGTCCGGGGCGGTGGCCCCGGTGGTTGATGGGTTCAACGTTAGGGAGATCGATTGAGCGGATGAATATCCCCGAGTCTTCGAAAGATGTCCCGTCGTCTCACCCGGGGAGGCTCTGGGCCGATCGCTCTCCTGCAGCCCCTGCCGCCCCCGCCACCCCCGCCACCCGGAGGGGGAATCAGTGAGTCCGGTCACGCAGATGCACCCGCCAGTGCTCACTTGAGAGGGGCTCTGTGGCGGACATACTGGTGCATTTCCGAGCAAGAGCTCCCACGCCCGCACCCCGCGCGGACACCCCGGGGACACCGCCTGGATGATCAAAGGAGGTGCGGGGTTAGCATATGAGCGCCGCCAAGCTCGATCGAGAGATGGACCTGTGACTGTCAACGAAGACTCGTTCACAAGCTGGAAGAACCGCGAGGAGATCGCGGAGTCGATGATCCCGATCATCGGGAAGCTGCACCGGGAGCAGGACGTCACGGTCCTCCTCCACAGCCGCTCCCTGGTGAACAAGTCGGTGGTCAGCATCCTCAAGACCCACCGCTTCGCCCGGCAGATAGCGGGCGAGGAGCTCTCGGTCACCGAGACGCTGCCGTTCCTGCAGGCTCTGACCACCCTCGATCTCGGCCCTTCCCAGATCGACATCGGCATGCTCGCCGCGACGTACAAGGCCGACGACCGCGGTCTTTCGGTGGCGGACTTCACCGCGGAGGCCGTCGCCGGCGCCACGGGCGAGAACAAGATCGAGGGCTGCGAGGGCCGCGACGTCGTCCTCTACGGGTTCGGCCGCATCGGCCGCCTCGTGGCCCGCCTCCTCATCGAGAAGGCCGGCTCCGGCAACGGCCTGCGGCTGCGCGCCATCGTCGTCCGCCAGGGCGGGGATCAGGACATCGTCAAGCGCGCCTCGCTGCTGCGGCGCGACTCCATCCACGGCCAGTTCCAGGGCACGATCACCGTCGACGAGGCGGACAACACGATCGTCGCCAACGGCAACGAGATCAAGGTGATCTACGCCAACGACCCGTCCGAGGTCGACTACACGGCGTACGGCATCAAGAACGCCATCCTCATCGACAACACGGGCAAGTGGCGCGACCGCGAGGGCCTGTCCAAGCACCTGCGCCCCGGCATCGACAAGGTCGTCCTGACCGCGCCCGGCAAGGGTGACGTGCCCAACATCGTGCACGGCGTCAACCACGACACGATCAAGCCGGACGAGCAGATCCTCTCCTGCGCGTCCTGCACCACCAACGCGATCGTCCCGCCGCTGAAGGCCATGGACGACGAGTACGGCGTGCTGCGCGGCCACGTCGAGACGGTCCACTCGTTCACGAACGACCAGAACCTGCTGGACAACTACCACAAGGCCGACCGCCGCGGCCGTTCCGCGCCGCTGAACATGGTCATCACCGAGACCGGTGCCGCCTCGGCCGTCGCCAAGGCGCTGCCCGACCTCAAGGCGCCGATCACCGGCAGCTCGATCCGCGTCCCCGTCCCGGACGTCTCGATCGCCATCCTGAGCCTGCGCCTGGGCCGCGAGACCACCCGCGAGGAGGTCCTCGAGTACCTCCGCGACGTCTCGCTGAACTCGCCGCTGAAGCGCCAGATCGACTTCACCACCGCCCCCGACGCCGTGTCCATGGACTTCGTCGGCTCGCGCCACGCCTCGATCGTCGACGCCGGCGCCACCAAGGTCGACGGCGACAACGCCATCCTCTACCTGTGGTACGACAACGAGTTCGGCTACTCCTGCCAGGTCATCCGTGTCGTCCAGCACGTGTCCGGCGTGGAGTACCCGACCTTCCCGGTGCCGCAGGTCTGATTCCGGCGCACTGATTCCGGGATTCCGGCGCACTGATCCGGGCGGCCACCTCAACGGCGAGGTGGCCGCCCGACCGCATGCCGTGGACCTCACGCGTAAGGCACGCGGGCTCACTCTCCTTCGTCGAGGGCCAGGAGCGCCGCACCGATCCATCCCGCCTCCGGCCCGAGGCGGGCCGGCCTGATGTCGGCGGGTTCGCGGTGGGCGGCCGCGGTGACGTACCGCTCGAAGCCGGCGCGGGTGGGGGCCAGCAGCAGTTCGCCGGCTTCCGCGACGCCGCCGCCGATGACCACCAGCTCGATGTCGAAGAGGTTCACGAGCGTCGCGATGCCGATGCCCAGCCAGTGGCCGAGGCGCTCCAGCTGGGCGCGCGCGGCCGGGTCTCCGGCGCGCGCGGCCGCCGTAACCGTCTCCCCGGTCACGCGGCCGGGGCCGCCGGCGAGCGTGGCCAAGGCACCGGCGGGTTCGGCGGCGGCCGCCGCGCTGCCGTAGCGGCCGAGCGCCCGCCCGGAGGCCAGGGGTTCGAGGCAGCCGACGGTGCCGCAGCCGCAGCGTTGGCTGCCGTGCGGGTCGACAATCGTGTGCCCGAACTCCATGGCGATGCCGGTGCGGCCGCGGAAGAGACGGTCCGCCAGGACGAGGCCGCCGCCGACGCCCGTGCCGACGGTGACGAAAGCCATGTAAGCAGCGCTGTTCCCCTTGCGGTACTCCGCCCAGCAGGCGGCATTGGCATCGTTGTCGACAAGGGTCGGCAGCCCGGTGGTCTCCTGGAGCAGACGGCGCAGCGGCAGATCGCGGTAGGCATTGTTGGGAGCGGTCCGGATGCGGCCTTCGGGCCAGTGGACGAGACCCGCCGCTCCCACGCCCACGGCGGCGGTCCCGGGATGGCGGGCGCGCAGTTCTTCGACGAGGACGGAGACGGCCTTCACGATGCCCGCCTGATCGGAAGGGCACGGCACGGGCGGGACCCTTTCGACGACGCGGCCTTCCGCGTCGACCACTCCTGCTGCGATCTTCGTGCCTCCGATGTCGAGTCCGACGGAGAGCCGGCGGTCGCCGGCATGGGGTCGTGGGCGCATGGGGGAACACTCCTACCGGGGTTGAAGCCGGACGCCGAAACAACTCTGCAGCGCGATCAGCGCGGCGCCGTGCGCTCCACGGACGGCGTCCAGCGGCTTGGTGACGATGTGACAGTCCCTGCTGATGTGGAACGTGTGCGGGGGAAACTTCCTCATCGCGTGGAGGAAGGAACCGGCCGCCCGGCGCCCCGGCCCGGCGCTGATGAGATCCTCCGCCGCGTAGATCACCACGTGGCTCGGTCCGAACGTGGTGAGCATCGTGGCGATGCCGCGGGCGATCGAGGTCCCGGCTTTACGGAAGGCGGACGCGGCCCGGCGCGCCTGCGGGTCGGTGCTGTCGGCGAGCGCGATCGCGGCCTCCAGCCCGTCCAGTTCCCGTCCGGTCAGCTCCTTGACCACGGCGGTCAGCGCCCGGTTCCCGACCTGGCTCTCGATGCACCCCCGCATTCCGCAATCGCAGATCCGGCCCCGCTGCCAGACCTGCAGGTGCCCGAACTCCATCGGGACGGAGATCCGTTCGCCGCGCACGACCATTCCCGCACCCACGCCGTCGCGCACGAGGATCACCCCGAAGGTCGCGCTCGTGCTGCCCACGCCGAGACTCTGCTCGTACGCCGCGAAGGCGTGTGCGTCGTTCTCCACCGAGGTGGCGCAGCCCGTCTTGGCGGCGAGTTCCGCGCCGAGGGGGAAGTCCACCCATTCGTACGGAGGGGGCTTTTCGTGCCGGTGGTCGTCGGGGCCGTTGACGAGGTGGAGGACCCTTCCGGTGTCCGGGTCGACGGGGCCGCCCACCTGGACCCCGACGCACACCCTGCCGCGGGGGAAGGCGCAGCCCAGCCTGTCGTCCACCAGGCCTTCCGCCATGCCGGCCACGCGCTCGACCACTTCCTCCGGTTCCATGACCGTCAGGTGCCGGCAGGTGCGTGCCATCACCACGCCGTCGGGCCCGACGACGACGCCCGTGAGTTTGTACGGCTGGACTTCGACGCCGACCGCGTAGTGCCCGTGGCCGAGTTCGTACGAACGCCGCAGCACCTGCCGCACTTTCACGTCGCTCACGTCGCTCACGTCGCTCTTATCGTGCCCGTTCATGGAGGTATCACCTGCATCCGGTGGGGCGCTCGGGCCTCGGGGTTCAGGCTCGGGGCTCAGGGTTCGGGCTCGGGGCTCAGGGTTCGGGCTCAGGAGAGGAGATCGGTCCACCGGTCCGGCGGCATGGCTTCCGGGTACCGCTGGGCGGCGGCACGGATGGCGATGGGCGTCAGCGTCACGATCTCGTCGGTGTCGCCGTCCTCCGGCTCGCCGTCGCCGACCACGCGGCGCAGTTCCTCCGCGT
Source organism: Streptomyces sp. URMC 124 (assembly GCF_051386455.1). NCBI lineage: Bacteria > Bacillati > Actinomycetota > Actinomycetes > Kitasatosporales > Streptomycetaceae > Streptomyces > Streptomyces sp. URMC 124. The sequence continues at coordinate 5,529 of NZ_JBPQTS010000065.1, read as the reverse complement.
GCTCGGTGGTCGCGCAGTCCCACAGCACTCCCACGAGATCGGACGCGTCCGGCACCTCGAACGCATCGAACGCGTCGAACGTGTCGAAGGCGTCCCGCTCGGTCATGAGGTGGCGGCTCCGGTCGACGTAGGGAAGGTGCCGCACGCATTCGGTGAGGAACGCCGCCTTGAGTTCCGGCACGGCAGCGTGCGGTTCGGGAACCGGCGGCCGCGCCCCGTCGCGGAAGGTGGTCAGCGCCCGTGCCGCCGTCTCCACCGCCAGCGCGTCGACGTCGTCCCGGTGGAGACGGGCCCCGGGGCGGCCCGCCGTCGCGACGGCCAGCAGCCAGAGGTGCACGACGCGATAGCCGTAGGCGGCCCAACCGGCCTCCGACGCGAAGCCGGAGACGTCGCTCCTGCGGGCGGGGCTCGCGTCCGGTGCCGCCGTCGCGGCTCCGACGAGCCGCTGCAGACGGTCCTCCACCGCGTCCGGGGTGAGCCGGCTTTCGACGTCGGCCCGGACGGTCCGGAGGAAGCGCTCGAAGGCCGGGTGCACGCTCGGGGCGGCGTCTCCGGCGGCCTTCGGCCGGGCCCTGCGTGTGGCGGTACCCCGCTCATCCCGTGCGGACACGCGGACCTCCTTCTGGTGCCTGGTAGTTGTCCAGCTGATCGCGCAACGTGCTGATCGCGTGCCGCAGATTGCTGCGGACGGTGCTCGCTTTCACGCCGAGGAGTTCAGCGGTTTCCCGGGCGGAATACCCGTCCAGGTGCAGGGCGAAGACCTGTCCCTGCCGTGGGGGGAGTCCGCGCAGGATCTCCAGCACCTTTTCGTGCTCGTCCGGTTCTCCGCGGTCCTGTGGTGCAGGTGCCGCCAGCCGTGCGCTCTGAGATTCCAGAGCCAGTCGCTTGCGATTGCGTTCGGCCTTCTTGCAGTACGCGTGCCAGGCGACCGTCCGGACCCAGCCCGCCGGGCACGTGCACCCGGGCCACGCGCGCAGGAGCTCCTGCATGGCGTCCTGCGTCGCGTCCTCGGCTTCCTCATAGGTTGCCCCGGCTCTCATGAGGCTGTGTACGACCCGTGGATATTCCGCCGTAAAGAAGGCGGAGAAAACCGGCAACTCAGCGGGTAAAGCCCCGTGATCTCCTCGGGGGCCCACGCAGCCACCTCCTCCCGGTTCGGTCCACACCCTTATAGGTCCGTGAGGGGGCGAGCGCGTGCAAAAAGCCGCGGGGGGATTCTTCGGAATCCGGGATTCGGGGCGCTTGCACGGGAGGGAGGCGTTCCGCCCCTTTTTCCATGACGGACCCGATGAAGGTGAGGCCCTCATGAATCGCCGTACCGGCACCCGACACACCGACGGCACGAGTCCCGCCGGCCCGAAGCGTCACACGAGCCCCACGGCGGTCGTGGCGCTCGTCAACGGCACGACGGCGAGCGTCGGCAGCACGTACCTGCTGACGTCGTCGACGCTGATCACGGTGCTGGCCGGAGTGCTGGCCGCAGTCGTGGTGGCCTTGCACGCCGTCTTCGGCCCGTGACACCGCTCCGGCCCGGGACACCGTTTCCGGCCCGGGGCACTGCTCCGGCTCGCCACACCGATTCGGCTCGGGACGTTCCCGGCGACGTCACTTGAGCGTGTCGTAGCCGATCTGGAGGAGGTCGGCGGCGGAGATGACGGTCATGCCGCCCGCCACCCACCGCGTGGTGGCGGGCGCCAGCAGAAGGCCGGCGACACCCGCCGTGGCCACCCACTGGGCCAGGCAGAAGGGACAGGTCAGCAGTTCACCGACGGCGTGGCGCACGGGGCCCGGCCGCGGGGCCTCGGTGACCTCGCCGGGGCCCGCGGGCTCCTGGTAGGTGGTGAAGGGAGCCCGCAGCGGTGAGACCACGGAGTCCTTGGCGAGCATGCGGCTGATGCGGAACGTGGCCACCGAGAGCAGGGCGAGGTCGGCCGCGGAAGGCCGTGCGGGCGTCGTGCGGCGCCTGGCCACCGCGGCCCCCACGACGGACGCGGTCAGGGCCGCGTACCCGCCGAGGAGCACCGTGTAGCCCAGCAGGGGGCGTTCTCCCCCGGCTTCGTCGGCGCCCTGCTCGTAGCTCCGCCGCACCCGGGCCCACCAGCTGCCGTTCTTCTGTGACCGTTGCACGCCGTCCTCCCAGGTGCATCGTTCGCCGGTCGGCTCCCGGCCTCCGTATGCCCCGGCCCTTCGACGCTATGGCAGCTTCCCGCGCGCCGCGAGCCGCCGCGGGCGGGGAGCCGCCGTATTTGTTTCCCCGCGGCGATCCGCGGGGAACCGGAGTCGCATGAACCACGCATCCCCGGACCATTCCTGTGCACCGGTGCTGGACGCCCTCGTCGCGTACCGCGAGACCGGACAGGTGCCGTTCACTCCTCCGGGCCACAAACAGGGCCGCGGAGCCGATCCACGGGTGCGGGAAGCGCTGGGGGACGCCGTGTTCGCCAGTGACGTCCTCGCCACCAGCGGGCTGGACGACCGGACCTCCTCCCGGCACCTCGTCGAGCGGGCCGAGGCGCTGATGGCCGACGCCGTGGGTGCCGAGCACACGTTCTTCTCCACCTGCGGCAGCTCCCTGTCCGTCAAGGCGGCGATGCTCGCCGTCGCCGGGCCCCACCAAGAGCTGGTCATCGGGCGCGACGCCCACAAGTCGGTGGTCTCCGGCCTCGTGCTCGCCGGCATCCGCCCCGTCTGGGTGGATCCCCAGTGGGACCCCGTCCTGCACCTGGCCCACCCTCCGTCCGCGAAGGCGTACGACGACGCCTTCGCAGCGCACCCCGACGCCCGTGGAGCGCTCGTCACCAGCCCCACCCCGTACGGCACCTGCGCCGCGCTCGACGACATCGCGGAGGTCTGCCACCGCCGCGGCAAGCCGCTCGTCGTCGACGAGGCCTGGGGCGCCCACCTGCCCTTCCATCCCGGCCTGCCGGCCTGGGCCATGGACGCCGGAGCGGACGTCTGCGTCACCTCGGTGCACAAAATGGGCTCCGGCCTGGAACAGAGCTCCGTCTTCCACCTCCAGGGCGACCGCATCGACCCCAAGGTCCTCAAGGCCTGCGCCGACCTCCTGGGCACCACCAGCCCCTCCGTCCTCATCTATGCGGCGCTCGACGGGTGGCGCCGGCAGATGGCCGAGCACGGGCGGGCCCTCTACGACGACGCCCTCGCCCTCGCCGGGCGGGTGCGCGAACAGATCGAGGGCATCGACGGCATGCACGTGCACGGCCGCGCCGACTTCTGCGCCCCGGGCCGCGCCGCCGACCTCGACCCCCTGCAGGTCATCATCGACATCTCCGCCCTGGGCACGACCGGCTACCTGGCCGCCGACCGGCTCCGTCAACACCACCGGATCAACTTGCACGTCTGCGACCACCGCCGCATCAGCGCCCAGCTCTCCCACGCGGACGACGCCCGTACCACCGGCCGGCTGCTCACCGCCCTGCGGGACCTTGCCCGGCACGCGCCCGTGCTCCGCACCGACGCGCGGGTGGAGGTTCCCGACCCCGCGGAGCTGCGGCTGGAACAGGTGATGCTGCCACGCGACGCGTTCTTCGGCCGCACCGAGCCGGTGCCCTGGGACAAGGCGGCCGGACGCATCGCAGCGGAGATGCTCACCCCCTACCCGCCCGGCATCCCCGCGGCCGTGCCGGGCGAGCGGCTCGGCCCGGAGGTCCTGCGCTACCTGCGGACCGGGGTGGAGGCGGGCATGGTGGTCCCGGACGCGGCCGATCCCGAGGTGAAGAGCGTGAAGGTGGTCGTGGAGCCGGCCGAAGCCGACTGAGCCGCCGGGGATCGCCCCGCGGACCGGGCCGGTGCCGGCCACAGGCGGGGCGGGGCCGGCACCCGGGAAGGGCTGGGTACGATACGCCCGCACAACTGCACGAACCCGAAGGGCGCCGCCATGCCTGGCCCGCAGACCACCCCGGCACCGTCCGATCCGTCCCGCGACCCGGAGGACGCCTCCCGGCGGCGCAAGCCGTGGCCGAAGCGATGGAAGATCGCGACGGCGGTCGCCGTCGTGGCCCTGGCGGGCGCGGTCCTGCCCGACTCCCCGAAGGACGCCGCGCAGGACGCCACGGCGGACGCGAAGACCGCCGGAACGCAGCGGTCCCGCGGCACGGCGCCCGGCGCGACGGCCACCCCCGCGGCGGCGGGCACACCGGACCCGATGAGCCGGCCGGTCCCCGACTTCCACGGTCAGAACCTGGACGTCGCGTACGGAAAGGCCCGGAAGGCCGGGTTCCTCGTCACGTCCCACGACGCGTCCGAGAAGAACAAGTTCATCCGCGGCCGCGCTCCGTGGACGGTCTGCTTCCAGCAGACGGGCCGGACCGGCACCAAAGCGACCCTCGACTTCGCCGTCGTGCCGACGGATGCCCCGTGCCCCAAGGAGGACGGCCGGCCCATCCCGTGGCCCACGATGCCCGAGCTGGTGTGGAAGACGTGGCGCACGGCGCGCGCGGAGGTCGTCGCCCTGGGCGTGCCCGCCGACCGCGTCGAGGCGCACAAGGCGTACCGCAACGACAGACTGCCGAGCGAGGGCGAGTACGACGACTGGCGCGTGTGCGCACACGACCCGGCCGAGGGCGCGAAGGTCGAGAGCGGCACACGGGTGACGCTCTACCTGTCGTCCAAGGACACGGGCTGCCCGGCACCGGACCGGGCGAACGGCATGTACGCGGACCTGCCGGACCGCGACTCCGACGGCGACCCGGACTACCACGACCCCTTCCCCGGCGACCGCAGCCGCAACACCGCCTTCCCGAACGGCGTCCCCCGCACGGGCGCCCCGGACGGCCCCGGCGGCTCGTCCGGCGGTTCCCACGGCAGCGGCCGCATCATCTGCCGCCACACCCGCCTGTGCTGAGGACGGGGCCGACGGTCAGTACGCCGCGCGGGAGTTGGTGAAATAGTCCGCGTCCCGGGGACGGGAGGCGTCGCGGCCGGCAGGGCGAGGGGCCGGCACCAGGTGGGGTATGTACTTGGAGCAGTGGATGTAGGCCTCCTCGATCGTGACGTGGACCCACATCTCCGGGCTGCGCCCGGGCGCGACGTCGGTGGGCAGGCCGGGGCGGAGACGGCGCAGCTCGCTGTCGTGGTAGAGGTGGGCGGCGCCGTTGACGTGGAGCCCCACATGGTGGTGGGTGAAGTCCACGAAGAGCATGCCGAGGTGAGGGTTCTCGACCATGTTGCCGGCGCTGGCCAGTACCCCGTTCCCGCGGAACTCGGGGTAGGCCAGCGTGTGGGCATCGATCACGTGGACGAACCCCGGCGGCCCGGCCCGGAAGCTGGAGTCGCACTCGCCGCGGGAGTCGGCGGTGGCCAGGAAGACCATGGACTGGCGGCCGATGAAGTCCTGCATCTCCGGTGTGAGATGGCGGCGCACCTGTTGGTCGTAGAACCGGGCGGCGCGATCCGCGGTGCCCAGATGCTGCTGCAGCCGGTGCTCGCCCGCTGATCCGAAGGGCGGCGGAGGCATGGTCACGAGGGGATCTCCTGGCGGGGGGACATGACGTGCGGACCGTGGGGGGC
>NZ_JBPQTS010000064.1:0-38116 GCF_051386455.1 Streptomyces sp. URMC 124 | reverse complement strand
CCCCCCCCCCCCCCCCCCCCCCCCCCCCCCCCCCGCTGCTTTTTCCGCACACCCCGATTCTCGTGCCGCACACCCCGATTCTCGTGCCGCACATTCCGATCGGCCGATCCACATCCCGATTCGCTTATCCACGTCCCTATCGGCGGGGAAAGGAATGACCGATGACCCAGACACAGGACCGGTCGCCAGCGTTACTGGCGCATTGGGACCCGGAGGACGAGCGGTTCTGGCGGGAGACCGGCGCCCGGGTGGCCCGCCGTAATCTCGTGGTCTCCGTCGTCAACGAACACATCGGCTTCTCCGTCTTCACCCTGTGGTCGGTCCTCGTGCTGTTCCTGGGACCGGACACCGGATTCTCCTTCAGCGCGGCGGACAAATTCCTGCTCATCAGCACGCCGACCGCGGTCGGCGCCCTGCTGCGCCTGCCCTACGGCTATCTGGTGACCCGGTTCGGCGGGCGCACCTGGACGGTGTTCGCCGGACTGATCCTGCTCGTGCCGACCGCGCTGGCGGCGGTGTTCGTGCGCCTGCCCGGCACGCCGCTGTGGGTGTTCGTGCTGGTGGCGGCCACGGCCGGACTCGGCGGCGGGAACTTCGCCTCGTCGATGTGCAACATCCACGCCTTCTACCCGCGCCACCGGCAGGGCTGGGCGCTGGGCCTGAACGCCGGCGGCGGGAACCTCGGCGTCGTCACCGCCCAGCTGGCCGGGCTCGCCGTGCTCGCGGTGGCCGGCGACACGCACCCCGTCTACCTGGTCTCGCTCTACATGCCGCTGATCGTGCTCGCCGCCGTCGCCGCCGCGCTGTGGATGGACGACCTGCCGACGCTGCAGCACCAGGGATCGGCGCAGCGGGCGGCGCTGCGCACCAAGCACACCTGGATGCTGTCCCTGCTGTACGTGACGACGTTCGGCTCGTTCATCGGCTACGGCTTCGCTTTCGGGCTGGTCCTGCGGGAGCAGTTCGGCTTCACCGCGCTGCAGGCCGCGTCCGTGACGTTCCTCGGCCCGCTGCTGGGATCCCTCGCCCGCCCGCTGGGCGGGCGCTGGGCGGACCGGTGGGGCGGTGGCCGGGTCACGCTGTGGATGCTGCTGGCGATGACGGCCGGGAGCGCGTTCCTGTACCTGGCCACCGAGGCGTCCTCGCCCGTCGCGTTCGTCGTCGCCTCCACCGTGCTCATCGTCTTCGCGGGCGTCGGCAACGGCTCCACGTACCGGATGATCCCCGAGGTGTTCGCCGACCGGGCGGACGGCGCGGAGCACTCGCCCGCGCAGATCTCCGGCGCCGTGATCGCGATAGCCGGCGCGGTGGGCGCGCTGGGCGGCGTGCTCGTCAACCTGGCGTTCAGGTTCTCCTTCGGAGCCGCCGGCTCGGCCGGGCCGGCCGTCGCGGGGTTCGTCGTCTTCTACGCGGTCTGCGTGCTCGTGGTGCGCGCGGTCTACCTGCGCAAGGACCGGCCGGGCAGCACCGGCCGCACGCGCCCGGAACCGGCGTGAGGAGCCGACGATGACACGCACGCACTGCCCTTACTGCGCGCTGCAGTGCGGGACCAGGCTGGAGGTCTCGCCCCAGGGGCTCGTGGTCTCCCCGGACGAGGACTTCCCCGTCAACGCGGGCCGCCTGTGCATGAAGGGGTGGACCGCCCCCCGGGTGCTGTCCGCGGCGGACCGGCTGACCTCGCCCCTGATGCGGCCCCGGCCGGGGGCGGAGCAGCGGCCGGTGGCGTGGGAGACGGCGCTGGACCACGTCGGCGCCGAGCTGCGCAGGATCGTCTCCGCGCACGGCCCGGACGCGGTGGCCGTCTTCGGCGGCGGCGGGCTGACCAACGAGAAGGCCTACGCGCTGGGCAAGTTCGCGCGGGTGGCGCTGGGCACCTCGCAGATCGACTACAACGGGCGGTTCTGCATGTCCTCGGCCGCGGCGGCCGGACAGGCGGCGTTCGGACTGGACCGGGGCCTGCCCTTCCCCGTGACCGACCTGGCCTCGGCCGAGGTGGTCCTGCTGGCCGGGGCGAACGTCGCCGAGACCATGCCGCCGCTGATGCGGCACCTGGACGGCGCCGACCTCATCGTGGTCGACCCCCGGCGGTCGGCGACGGCGGAGCGCGCGGCGCTGCACCTGAGCCCCGCCCCGGGAACGGACCTGGCGCTCGCCCTGGGCCTGCTGCATGTGGCGGTCGCGGACGGCCGCCTGGACCGCGACTACGTCGCCCGGCGCACGAGCGGCTTCGACCAGGCGTGGCGGCACGCCGCCGAGTGGTGGCCCGAGCGCACCGAGCGGGTCACCGGAGTCCCCGTGGCCGACCAGTTCGCCGCCGTGCGCATGCTCGCCGCGGCGAAGCGCCGCTACGTCCTCACCGGCCGCGGCGCCGAGCAGCACTCCAAGGGCACCGACACCGTCTCGTCCTACGTCAACCTGGCGCTGGCGCTGGGCATGCCGGGCCGCGAGGGCTCGGGCTACGGGTGCCTGACCGGCCAGGGCAACGGGCAGGGCGGACGGGAGCACGGGCAGAAGGCCGACCAGCTCCCCGGCTACCGCAGGATCACCGACCCGGCGGCACGCGCCCACGTGGCCGGGGTGTGGGGCGTCGACCCCGCCGGCCTGCCGGGAGCGGGCCCCAGCGGCTACGAGCTCCTGGACTCCCTGGGCCGGCCGGGCGGGCCGCGGGCGCTGCTGGTGTTCGGATCGAACCCGGTGGTCTCGGCGCCCGCGGCCGCGGAGATCACCGCCCGGCTCGCCTCGCTGGATCTGCTGGTGGTGGCCGACTTCGTGCCGTCGGAGACCGCGCGCATGGCCGACGCGGTGCTGCCGGTGACGCAGTGGGCCGAGGAGGACGGAACCATGACCAACCTCGAAGGGCGCGTGCTGCGGCGCCGCCGCGCGATCGACCCGCCGCCGGGCGTGCGCAGCGACCTGTGGGTGCTGCGCGAACTCGCCGTCCGGCTCGGCCGGCCCGGGCACCGCTTCCCCGACGACCCCGCCGAGGTCTTCGCCGAGCTGCGGCGCGCCTCGCACGGCGGGCCCGCGGACTACTCGGGCATCGAACCGGAGGCCCTGGACGACCCGGCGCAGGCGGCGCACTGGCCCTTCCCCGCCGGCGGTACCTCGACGCCGCGGCTGTTCCTGGAGCGGTTCGCCCATGCCGACGGGCGCGCCCGCTTCCGGGCGGTCGGCCACCGCGACGCCGCGGAGCTGCCCGACGGCGGCTACCCGCTGCACGCCACCACGGGCCGGGTGCTCGCCCACTACCAGAGCGGGGCCCAGACCCGGCGCGTCCCGGAGTCCGTGGAGGCCGACGGGGAGGCGTTCGTGGAGGTCCACCCCGACACCGCCCGCCGCAACGGGCTGACCGCGGGCTCCCTGGCCCGCGTCGTCTCCCGGCGCGGCGCGACCGTCGCCCGGGTGCGCACCGTGGCCTCGCTGCGCACCGACACCGTGTTCCTGCCGTTCCACTTCCCCGGCGCCGGAAGGGCCAACCTGATCACCAACCCCGCGCTGGACCCGGTGTCGCGGATGCCGGAGTTCAAGGTCTGTGCCGTACGGCTGGAGCCGCTGGGCTCGGGCGTCACGACCGGCAGTGGTGAGCGGTGAACCGCATCGTCATCGCCGGCAACGGGCCCGCCGGGCACCGGCTCGCCGAACTGCTGCGCACCCGCGCCCCCCGGGCCGCCGTCACCGTCCTGGGGGCGGAGGCCGAGCCCGCCTACAACCGGGTGCTGCTGCCCTCGGTGATCTCCGGAAAGCTCTCTCCCGAGCAGACGTACCTCGCCGGCCACGAGGGCGGCGCCGTGACCGTCCGCAGGGGAGCCGCCGTGACCGGGATCGACCGGGAGCGGCGCACGGTGCGGACCGCCGACGGGCTGCTGCACCCCTACGACGAGCTCGTGCTGGCCACCGGCGCGCGCTGCTTCCTGCCGCCCCTGCCCGGCCTGACCGGTGCGGACGGCGAGCCCGCCGACGGCGTGGTCGCCCTGCGCACCCTGGCCGACTGCCGGCGCCTGGAGGACCTCCTGCCGCGTGCCGGCAGCATCGTCGTCCTGGGCGGTGGCGTGCTCGGCCTGGAGGTGGCCCGGGCCCTCGGCGACCGGGGCCACGCCGTCGACGTGGTGCACATGGGCCCGCATGTGATGGAGCGTCAGCTCGATGCGCCCGCGGGACGGACGCTGGCCGCCGTCCTCGAACGCCTCGGCATCCGCATCCACACCGGCCGGGCGGCCGCCTCCCGGACCGGCGGCCGGCTCCTCCTCGACGACGGCAGCGCCCTGCCCGCCGACCTGGTCGTCGTCTCCGCAGGCGTCCAGCCCAACACCGAGCTGGCCCGGGCCGCCGGGCTCCGCGTCGGCCGCGGCATCGTCGTGGACGACCACATGCGCACCAGCGACCCCCGCATCCACGCCCTGGGCGACTGCGCCGAGCACGCCGGGCTCGTCCCCGGCCTCATCGCCCCCGCCTGGGAACAGGCCGAGACCCTCGCCGAAGCCCTCACCGGCGGCGACCGGCCCTACACCGCCACCCGTACCGTCACCCGCCTCAAGGCTCGCGACGTCGACCTCGCCGTCATCGGCGACGGCAACCACGCCCTGCCCGGCGCCGAGGTCGTCACGCTGGCCGACCCGGCCCGCGGCCAGTACGCCCGCCTGGCCCTGCGGGACGAGCGCATCGTCGGCGCCATCCTGCTCGGCTTCCCCGCGTCCGTGGCCGCCGTCAGCCAGCTCTACGACGCCGGCGCGCCCACACCCGTCGACCGGCTCGCCCTGCTGGCCGGACGGGCCGTCGCAGCGCGGACCGACGCTCCCGGGGACCTCCCGGCCGAGGCCGTCGTCTGCCGCTGCAACAACGTCACCAAGCGGGCGCTCGTGGCCGGCTGGCGCGCCGGAGCCCGTACACCGGAGGCCCTGGCCCGTACGACCCGGGCCTCCACCGGATGCGGCAGCTGCGCGGGCGCGGTGGACGGCATCTGCCGGTGGCTGAGCGCCGCGCGCGAGGCCGCTGACGCGTCCGCCGTGCCCGCGGGCGAGGCCTTCGCACCGGCGGCGCCTCCCCGGCAGGAACAGCAGCCGCTGCCCGAGCTCCTCACCCGCTGAACCGGTCCCGAGCCCGATCTTTCAGAGAAACCCTCATCGCGACACTCACAAAGCGACACCTCCTAGGAGCGGCCGTGTCCAAGGTCCTGGTAATTTCCGGCAGTCCGTCTCCGACCTCCAAGACCGAGATGGTCGGTGACCTGGTGGCGGAGCGGCTGGCCGAGTACGAGTGGAACGCGGCCCACCTGAGGCTCCGCACGCTGCCTCCGGCGGCGCTGCTCGGTGCGGACGTCTCGGACCCCGCGATCGCCGAGGCGGTCGGGCAGGTCGCCCGGGCCGACGGGATCGTGCTGGCCACGCCGACCTACAAGGCGAGCTACTCCGGCCTGCTCAAGGTCTTCCTGGACCTGCTGCCGCAGTTCGGCTTCACCCGCAAGGTCGTGCTGCCGCTGGCCACCGGAGGCAGCACGGCGCACGTCCTCGTGCTCGACTACGCGCTGCGGCCGGTCGTGCAGTCGCTCGGCGCGCGGCACGTCGTGCAGAGCTTCTTCCTGCTGGACAAGCACCTGGACCGCAGCGGCGGGAAGCCGAGCGTGCTCCCGGAGAGCACGGAGATGCTCGCCGACGTGATCGAGCAGTTCCGCAAGGCGCTGATCGCGGCGCCGTGACCCCGGGGACGGTCCCGCCCGGCGGCCGGGTGCGTCAGCGCTGGGCGACGAACGCCTTGCCGGCCTTGCTGCCGGCGGAGCAGGAGGCCTTCTCCGCCGACGTCATCTTGCGGGTCTTGACGACCACGGCGTTGCTCTGTCCGTCCGTGCCGTTCTTGGCCGGGCCGGTGATGGTGTCGGGGATGTACCAGTAGTAGTGGCCCCACTTGGGGCTGTCGTAGTGGGTCTGCCAGGTGCCCGAGACGGTCTGCATCACCTGGGCGCGGGAGATCCAGCCCACCTCGCCGGGCTTGACCGTCATGTTCAGGGAGCTGTTCTCCTCGTGGGAACTCGACCAGGAGTGGCCGTAGTTCGCGGTGACGCTGACGTCGACGATGCCCGCGATCTTGCCGCCGGCCGTGACGGAGACGCCCACGGAGTCGGTCGAGCCGACCGAGTCGGACCAGCCCATCGACTGCGTGGCGTCCGAGGTGCTGCAGTTGTAGAGCGAGTTGGACACCTGGCGGAAGTCGCCGAGGAAGGCCTTGCCGAGCACCGGGTCGTTGAAGCTGCACTTCCCTTCGCCCGACGCGCAGTCGGCTATGAGCTCCTTGCGGGTGGGCTCGTCGGCGGCGGCCGCCGGCAGGGCCGTGGCCGCCAGCATTCCGAGCGCGGCCGCCGAAAGGGCCGCCAGTCTGGCGCCGTTGCGCATGACGCGTGTGGTCAACGTGATCCCGTGCCTCTCAACTTGCTTGATGGAACCAGGGGTTCCGGTGGTGATCCCGAGACTGGTGCATGGATTGGGTCAACTACACCAAGGGTTGGTAAAGTTCTAGTTGATCATGAAATGTTCCACTTGGTGCACCTTTCTCCCGGTAACCCATGCAGCTCCTTATGCAACTTGTTGCAAAAGGGTGGGCGGTGTTCTAGAACTGGAGGGACGACACCGCGAGGAAGGTCCCCGATGAGCCCGTCCAGCCAGGCCACCCCGTATCCGCACCTCCTGCGCCCGCTCGACCTCGGGTTCACCACGCTGCCCAATCGCGTGATCATGGGGTCCATGCACGTCGGCCTCGAAGAGGCCGAGCGGGGCTTCGAGCGGATGGCGGCCTTCTACGCCGCCCGGGCCCGCGGCGGCGCCGGGCTGATCGTCACCGGCGGCATCGCCCCCAACGACCAGGGGCGGCCGTGGGCGGGCGGGGCCCGCCTGGCCACCGCGGCCGAGGCCGGGGAGCACCGGGTCGTGACCGACGCCGTGCACCGCGAGGGCGGCCGGATCGCCCTGCAGATCCTGCACTTCGGCCGGTACGCCCACCACCCCGGCCTGGTCGCGCCCAGCGCCGTGCAGGCCCCCATCAGCCCGTACGTCCCGCACGCCCTGACCGACGAGGAGGTCGAGGCGACCGTCGAGGACTTCGTGCGGACCGCGGAGCTCGCCCGCGACGCCGGCTACGACGGCGTCGAGATCATGGGCTCCGAGGGCTATCTGATCAATGAGTTCATCGCGGCGGCGACCAACCGGCGCACCGACCGCTGGGGCGGCTCGTACGAGAACCGGATCCGCTTCCCCCTGGAGATCGTCCGGCGCACCCGCGAGCGCCTCGGGCCCTCCTTCATCCTGATCTACCGGCTCTCGATGCTCGACCTCGTGCCCGGCGGCTCCTCGCTGGACGAGGTGATCACCCTGGCCCGCGAGGTCGAGGCGGCCGGCGCCACGATCATCAACACCGGCATCGGCTGGCACGAGGCCCGCATCCCGACCATCGCCACGTCCGTGCCGCGCGGTGCGTACGCCTGGGTGACGAAGAAGGTCATGGGGTCCGTCTCCATCCCCCTGGTCACCACCAACCGCATCAACACCCCGGAGATCGCCGAGCAGCTGCTCGCCGGGGGCCACGCCGACCTCGTGTCGCTGGCCCGCCCCTTCCTCGCCGACCCGGACTTCGTCGCCAAGGCCCGCGAGGGCAGGGCGGACACGATCAACACCTGCATCGGCTGCAACCAGGCCTGCCTCGACCACACCTTCAGCGGGAAGATCACCTCCTGCCTGGTCAACCCGCGCGCCTGCCACGAGACCGAGCTCGTCCTCACCCCCACCCGGCGCCGCAAGCGCATCGGCGTCGTCGGCGCGGGTCCCGCCGGGCTCGCCTTCGCCGTCTCGGCGGCCGAGCGCGGGCACGACGTGACGCTCTACGACGCCGCCGCGGAGATCGGCGGACAGCTCAACGTTGCCAAGCGGATCCCGGGCAAGGAGGAGTTCGGCGAGACCCTGCGCTACTTCCGCACCCAGCTGGCCCTGCACGGCGTGGACGTCCGCCTGAACACCACCGTCACCGCCGCCGACCTCACGGACGGCGCCTACGACGACATCGTGCTCGCCACCGGCGTCACGCCCCGCACCCCCGGCATCCCCGGCACGGACCACCCCCGCGTCGTCGGCTACCTCGACGTCCTGCGCGACGGGGCCGTGCCCGGCGAGCGCGTGGCCGTCGTCGGCGCCGGCGGCATCGGCTTCGACGTCGCCGCCTTCCTCACCGACAGCGGCGAGGAGGCGAGCCTCGACGCCGGAACGTACTTCCGCCACTGGGGCGTCGACACCGACTACCGCGCGCCCGGCGGGCTCGGCGAGGCCCGCCGGCCGAAGCCGCCGCGCACCGTCCACCTGCTCCAGCGCAAGACCACCAAGGTCGGCGCCGGGCTCGGCAAGACCACCGGCTGGATCCACCGCACCGAGCTCAAGCACCGCGGCGTGACCATGCTCGCCGGCGTCACCTACGACCGCATCGACGACGCCGGACTGCACATCACCGTCGACGGCGAGCCCACCGTCCTGCCGGTCGACACCGTCGTGCTGTGCACCGGGCAGGAGCCGCGGCGCGAGCTGTACGAGGAGCTGCGCGCGGCCGGGCGGTCCGTCCACGTCATCGGCGGCGCGGACGTGGCCGCCGAGCTCGACGCCAAGCGGGCCGTCCGCCAGGGCACCGAACTCGCGGCCGTGATCTGACGGGGGTCCGGGGAGGACGCACCGGGGCGTGCCCATGGGGCCCGGTCCCCGGGTGGGGCCCGGTCCCTAGGATGCGGGCATGTCCCTCCCGCACGCGATCCTCACCGCGCTCCTCGAGAAGCCCTCCTCGGGACTGGAGCTCGCCCGCCGCTTCGACCGGTCGATCGGCTACTTCTGGTCCGCCACGCACCAGCAGATCTACCGGGAGCTCGGGAAACTCGAGGAGGCCGGGCTGATCCGCGCCCTGCCCGCCGGCGCCCCCGCCCGCGGGCAGAAGAAGGAGTACGAGGTCCTGCCCGCGGGCCGGGACGCGCTCAGCTCCTGGGTCTCGGGGGCGGACGACCCCCGGCCCGTCCGCGACCCGCTCCTGCTGCGCATGCGCGCGGCGGCCGTCGTCGGCGCGGGCGGCCTGGAGGAGGAGCTGCGGCGCCACCTGGAGCTGCACCGGCGCCAGCTCGCGGAGTACCGGGCGATCGAGGAGCGCGACTTCCCCCCGGAGCGCGACGGCGAGGAGGACCGGCTGCGCCACGTGGTGCTGCGCGGCGGCATCGGCCTGGAGACCTTCTGGACCGAGTGGCTCGCCGAGGCCCTCGCGACGCTCGGGAGCCCGCCTGCGGATCCGGCCGGCCCCGCCCCGTCCGGGCCCGCTCCCGAACCACCGTTGTAAAGTGCGAGAACCGCCCCTGACCCGCAGCAAGCAGGCAGGGAGCAGACATTCCAGGAGTTCTCCATGCAGCGCACCATGCTCAAGTCCAAGATCCACCGCGCCACCGTCACCGGCGCCGACCTGAACTACGTGGGGTCGCTGACCCTCGACCCCGTGCTGATGGAGCAGGCCGACCTGCTCCCCGGCGAGCAGGTGCACATCGTCGACGTGAACAACGGCTCGCGGCTCGTGACCTATGTGATCGAGGGCGAGCGGGGCTCGGGCGTCGTGTGCATCAACGGCGCCGCCGCCCGGCTCGTCGCCCCCGGCGACATCGTGATCGTCATCGCCTACGCCACGGTCGAGGACGCCGAGGCCCGCGCGCTCAAGCCGCGCGTGGTCTTCGTCGACGGCGACAACAAGGCGATCAGCGTCGGCGACGACCCGTCCGCCTGAGCCGGCCCCTGCACCTCGGGCCCCGGCCCCCGCACCGGCCGGGGCCGCCGCCCCGCTGACTTCCCGGTCAGGACGTCCGCGTCCGGCCCGACAGGCCGAGCCGGAGGTGGACGAGGCGCGCGAGGTCCGCCACCGTGCCCTCGCTGCGCAGGACTTCCATCGGCGGGATGTCGATGTCGTACTGCTGCCGCAGCGTGACCAGCAGCTCGGTGCCCATGAGGGAGTCCATGCCGTACTCGTCCAGCCGGCGGTGGTGGTCGAGCGCGTCGGCGGGCAGGTGCAGGACGGCGGCGAGCATTCCGGCCAGGGAGTCGGCGAGCAAGGCCAGCGCATCGTCGGGGGAGAGGCGGGCGAGCTGCTCCAGGAGCTCCTCGTGGGAGCGCGAACCGCCCTCGACGAAGGTGGGCAGGAGGTCGACCAGGCGCGGGCTGTTGACGGTCGGCAGCAGCCGGTGCACGGCGGCCCAGTTGACGCGGCCCGCGTAGCAGTGCTCGGCGCCGCTCGCGAGGACGTCCTCCGCGACGGCGAACGCCTCCTGGACGGTGACCTGTTCCAGGCCGGCCTTCGCCATCAGACGGGTGAGGCCGTTGCGTTCCACGTAGCCGGTGCCGCCCAGCGATCCCCACGCGAGGGCCGTGCCGGCCAGCCCCTCCCGGCGGCGGCGCCGGACCAGGGCCTCCAGGTAGAGGTTGGCCGCCGCGTAGGGGGCCTGGCCGATGTTGCCGACGGCAGCGGCCAGCGAGGAGTAGACGACGAACAGGTCCAGGGGCAGGTCCCGGGTCACGGCGTCGAGGACGGCCGCGCCGGCCGCCTTGGGGGCCAGGACGGCGCGGACGCGCTCGTCGTCGAGGCCCGTCAGCGGGGCGTCGTCGAGGTGCATCGCCGAGTGGACCACGCCCCGCACGGGCCGCCCGGCGGCGGCCGCCTCCTCCACGATGCGGCGGACGGCCCGCGGGTCGGTGACGTCGGCCGCGTGGGCCCGGGCCGTGACGCCCCGCGCGGCCAGCTCGGCCAGCAGGGCGGGCGCCTCGGGCGACTGCTCGCCCCGGCGGCCGAGCAGGGCCAGGTGCCGGGCGCCGCGGTCGGCGAGCCTGCGGGCCGTCGCCGCCCCGAAGCCGCCGAGCCCGCCGGTGACCAGGTACGTCGCCCCGCCGTCGAGTGCGGGCGTGCGCCGCCGGCGCTCGACGGTCAGGGGTTCGTCGAGCGGGTCGAAGGAGACGACGACCTTCCCGACGTGCCGGGAGTGCTGCATCAGCCGGAACGCCTCGGCGACGCGTGCCGCCGGGTGCACGCTGTGCAGGAGCGGGCGGTAGCGCCCGGTCCGCACGAGCGTGCTCACCTGCCGGAACTGGTCCCTGGCCAGCTCCGGTTCGTGCAGCAGCGCGGTCAGGTCCACGGCGAAGAAGGAGACGTTGCCGCGGAAGGGGCGCAGCAGCAGGGGCCTGTTCTCCTCGATGTCGCGCTTGCCCAGCTCGACGAAGCGTCCTCCCGGCCGCAGCACCTCCAGCCCGCGGCCGATCGCCTCGCCCGCGAGGGAGTTGAGGACGACGTCCACGCCGCGGCCGTCGGTGAGCTCCCTGACCTCCTCGGCGAAGGCCAGGCTGCGGGAGTCCAGGACGTGCTCGGCGCCGAGCGTGCGCAGCAGGTCGCGCTTGAGATCGTTGCCGGCGGTGGCGATGACGCGGGCGCCGCGCCGCCGGGCCCACTGCAGGGCCGCGAGTCCCACGCCGCCCGCGCCGCCGTGCACCAGGAGCGTTTCGCCGCGGGCGAGCCGGGCCAGGTGTCCGAGGCCGTAGTGGACGGTGAGGAAGGCGACGGGCACGGTGGCGCCCGCGGCGAAGCCCATCGTCCCAGGCAGCCGCCCGACGGCGTGTTCGGAGGTGCGGGCGTGGGAGCCGAAGGCGCAGGGCGCCGCTGCGAAGACCCGGTCGCCGACGGCGAGGCTCGTCACCCCCGGCCCGGTCGCGGTGACGACGCCCGCGCACTCCATGCCGGGCCGGGAGCCGAAGTCTCCGAGGCGGGCGTCCTGGGGCAGCAGGCCCACCGTCTGCATGAGGTCACGGTAGTTGAGGGCGGCGGCCCGCACGCCGATGACGACTTCGCCGGGCCCGGGCACGGGCGGCTCGGTCTCCACCCACGCGAGGTCGTATCCGAGCCCGGGGTTGCGCACCTCCAGGGCGAAGGCGGGCACCTCCGTGCTGCCGGCCCTGCCCTGGGGAGCGGCGGCCGTGTCGTCGACCATGCGCGGTACGAAGCGGCCGCCCGCGGTGAGGGCGATCTCGTCCTCGTCGGTGGGGGTGAGCAGTTCGCGGGCGAGCCGGTGGGCGTCCTCGGCGACATCGCCGGTCCGTTCCAGCGACAGCCGCCTGACCGTCACCCCGGGGTGCTCGTTGGCCAGGGTGCGACCGGCTCCCCAGACGGCCGCGTCGTGCGGGGCCAGCGGCCGCTCGGGGCGGGGCAGGGCGCCGGTCGGCCGGGTCACGAGCCACAGGTGCGGGCGCCGGTCGTCCGGCAGCCCCTCGCAGGCGGCGGCGAAGGCGCGCAGGACGGCCGTCCGCCGGGTGGTCACGTCCAGGAGCTCCTCCGGGCCCGGGTCCGCGGACTCGCCCGGTCCGCCGTCGAGCAGCAGGACGACCGTGACGTCGTTCCCGCGGTCCAGGAGCCGGGCCCACTGCTCCGCTGCGCGCGGTGCGTCGGGGCAGTGGGTGACGCGCCCGCCGCAGGCCGCCTCCAGGAGGCCGGCCACGGCGGCCGCCGCCCCGGCGTCCTCCGTGCCCTCACCGGCCACGACCCAGTCCCGTGCCGCGCTGCCGCCCGGCAGGGGCGCGTGCGCCGCGACGCCGTCGGGGGCGGCGGCCAGCAGCACCGACAGCTCGGCGGGCGAGCCGTCGCGGCGTCCGTCGTCGGTCTGCGTGACGTCGGTGAAGCCGCAGCGGCGCAGCAGCTCCGGCCACCGGGCGGCGGGCAGCAGCACGGAGTCCGGGCGCAGTTCGCGGTCGCGGGCGTGCCAGAAGCTCTCCAGCGTGCCGAAGAGCGGGGCGAGCAGCTCGGCGTCGTGCAGTTCCATGGCGAGCAGGTGGCCGCCGGGGGCCAGCAGGCGGCGCAGCCCCGTCAGGGCGTGCACCAGGTCCTTGGCGGTGTGCAGGGCGTTGGCGGCCACGATCAGGTCGAAGCAGCCCGCGGCGGGCCCCTGCCCCACGGGGTCCCCGTCGAGGTCGAACGTCGCGTACTCCATGAAGTCGTGGTCCGCGAAGCGTTTTTCGGCGCGCGCGACGAGGAGCGGGGCGACGTCCGTGAAGCAGTAGCGCGTGCGGTCCGCGGGGAGGACGGGCAGCAGGGCCGCGGTGGTGCCGCCGGTGCCCGCCCCCACTTCGAGGACGCGCAGGGGCCGGTCGGCGGGCCACCGGCCGGCGATCTCCCGGGCGAGCGCCTGGAGCAGCCGGTTGTGGAAGCGCATGGTGGGGGCGATGTCGTAGAACTGCTCGATCCGTTCGCGGCCGCCGTCGCCGAACAGCAGCTCCAGGGGGTCGGCCGTGCCCGTCAGGAGTTCTCCGTAGTGCGCGGCGAGGGAGGCGATCAGGGCGATTTCGGCACCGGCCGCGGGGACGTCGCGCACGAGCCGCCGCACCCGGTCCGTCAAGGGGGTGCCGGCCCGGGCCAGGAGCCATCTGCCGTCCCCCGCCGGGACGACGGCGTCGCCGTACCGGTGCGCGATCGTCAGCAGATGGGTCAGCAGGCGCCGGTGCGCCGGCAGGGCGCCCCCGGCGATCAGGTCGTCGACGGCGAAGGGTGCCGTCGGGTCGGGCAGCACACCGGTCACGGCCGCGCCGACGCCGGCGGCGTAGCACTCCTTGAGCCGGCGCGGGTCGGGGGCCGTGCGCGAGCGGCGCCAGTCCTCGCGCAGCCGGGCGATCCGCGGGGCCGCCGCGGCCAGGATCCCGGCCGGGGGCGGCAGCGGGGAGCGCCCGGCCGGCACGTGCGCGTGGGGCGCGGCCCGCATGACGAGGGAGATGCGGCTCAGGGGAGTGGTCCGCGTACGGTCGAGGCGGCGCAGCCGGCAGCCCTCCAGCTCGGCGGTGACCGTGCCGTCGGCGTCGGTGACCGTCACGTCCCAGCAGACCTCGGTGCCGGTGCGGCTGCGCTCGCGCACGTGCACCGCGCCCTCGGGTGCGGGCCGTTGCCAGACGCGGGCGGCCTCGACGGCGCAGGGCAGATAGCCCTGCCGCCCGTCCGCCATCAGCTCCGTGATCAGTGGCAGTCCCGCCTGGAGGGCGCCGTCCAGGAGCGAGGGGTGGGCCTCGTAGCCGTCGGCGGGCTCGTCGTGGCGGTACGTGGCGAGCGTCTCGCCCGGCCCCACGCGCACCTCGCGCAGGACGCGGAACGCGGGCCCGTACTCCAGGCCGACCGCGTGCAGGGTGCGGTAGTGCTCCTCGCCGCTCACGTGCCGCTCGCACCGCTCCCGCACGGCGGCGAGGTCGACCGCGCCGGGCCGGCGGCGCATCAGACGCCGGACCTGCCCCCGTGCGTGGATCTGGGGCGGGCCCCCTCGTCCCTTGCCGCTCGCGACGGTGACGATGCCGTCCTCTGCGGAGAGCGTGCACTGCACGTGCAGGCTGCCCGGGTCCTCCCGGGGGACCACCAGGGCCCGGAACAGTTCCAGGGCGCGGACCTCCGCAGGGGCGTCCCACACGCGCCGCCCGGCCGCCAGCGCCATCTCCACGTAGCCGGTGGCCGGGAGGATGACCGCGCCGGCCAGGGTGTGGTCGGCCAGCCAGGGGACGAGCACCGGCTGCAGGGGGCCGCGCCAGGCCGGCTCGGCGAACGGCGTCCGCTCTCCGAGGAGGGGGTGGTCGTAACCGCCGTCGCCGTCCGAGCCGGTCCAGGCCCCGGGCCTGCCGTTCCAGTGCCGCTGCCGCTGCCACGGGTACGCGGGCAGGTCCGCGACCCGGCCGGCGACGGGGAAGGGGACGCTCCGGTCCGTCCGGGCCCCGGCCGCGACGAGCCGTGCCACCGCGGTGAGCAGCTCCGACGGTCCGTCACCGCCCCGTGCCAGGGTGGGCACGACGGCCACCGGCGCGCCGCCGCGGAACGCCGCGCGCAGGTGCGGGCACAGGACGGGGTGCGGCCCGATCTCGGCGAACACGTCGAACTTCGCGTCCCGCAGGTACTCGACGGCCGCCCGGAAGGCCACGGGCTCGCGCACGTTGCGCCACCAGTACGCGGCGTCCAGCGCCGTCCCCGCGACGGGGCGGCCGGTGACGGTGGAGACCACCGGGATGCGGGCCGGGCCCGGGCGCAGCCACTGCAGCGCGGCCTTGAGCGGCTCCTCGACGGGGTCCATGGCGCGGCTGTGGAAGGCGTACGGGACGCCGATGTCCCCGCAGACCGTGCCCTTCCCGGACAGGTCCGCGGCCAGCGCGGCCAGGAGCTCCGCCGGGCCGGAGACGGTCACGTGCCGGTCGGAGTTGACGCAGGCGACCTCCAGGCCCGGGTGGCGGGCGGCCGCCTCGGCCGCCTCCCGCGGCGGCAGCTGAACGGCCAGCATCCGGCCCGTCCCGGCCGTGCCGGCCTGGGCGCTGCCGCGCACGGCGACGAGCCGGGCCGCGTCCTCCAGCGACAGCGCCCCCGCGACGTGCGCGGCCGTGATCTCCCCGACGCTGTGGCCGAGCACGGCCGCCGGGACGACGCCGTGCCGCCGCAGCACCTCCACGACGCCCACTTGGACGGCGAACAGCAGGGGCTGGGCCACCTCGGTGGCCGCGATGCGCTCCTCCAGGGCGGGATCGGTCAGCGACCGCGCGACCGACCAGCCCAGGTGGGGCGCGAACGCGGCGTCCGCGGCCAGCACGGCGCTGCGGAAGCCCGGGTCCGCGGCCAGCAGGTCCGCTCCCATCCCGGCCCACTGCGCCCCGTTGCCGCCGAAGGCGAAGACGACCCGGCCGTCGGCGACGGCCTGCGCGACGGCGCCGTCCGAAGGGGCGGCCGCGCTTTCGGACCGGCCGGCCGCGTCACCTCCGGAAGCGTTCACGACGGACGTCGGGCCGGCGGTCCCCTCCGTCCGAGGCGCTGCACTCGTCGGCCCACCGGCCTGCGTCGCCGTCCCTCGGGCGCGGGTTGCGGCCCCGTCAGGCCCGGCGGTCGCCCCCGTCACCCGGGGAGGCGTGCCCTGCGGCGGCGCCCCCGTGTCCTCTGCCTGTGCCGCCGCCGCGTCCGGCCGCTCCTCGTCCACCGGTCGCGCCACGAGCCGCGTCAGCCGGTCCGCCGCCTCGCGGGGTGACGCGGCGAGGACGACCGCACGGTGCGGGTGCAGGCCGCGGCGCAGGGACGCCGTCCACGCCAGGTCGTAGAACTCCTCCGGCCGGGCGGCCGACAGCCGTTCGGCCGTGCGCCGGACCGCTTCCCGCAGGGCCGCCGCGGAACGCGCCGAGACCACGACGGGGCGCACCCCCGGCGGCGGCGTCTCCCGGGCGGCCGGCTCCGGCGGCGGGGCCACGACGACGTGGGCGTTGGCACCGCCGAAGCCGAAGGAGTTGACCCCCGCCACGGACCGCTCGCCCACCTCGATGCGCAGCGCCTCCACGGCCGGCCGCAGCCGCAGGCCGGAGAAGTCGATGTGCTCGCTGGGCGGCGTGGCGTGCAGGGTCGCGGGGACCACCCCGTGGTGCAGCACGAGCATGGCCTTGAGCAGCCCCGCCATGCCCGAGGCGGGCTCCAGGTGCCCGAGGTTGGACTTCACCGAGCCGACCGGCAGGTCCTCGCGGGTGCGGTGCACGCCCAGGGCCCGGCCGACGGCCAGGCACTCGGCGGGATCGCCGGCGGGGGTGCCGGTGCCGTGCGCCTCCAGGTAGACGACGTCGTCGGGGTTCACGCCGCACCGTGCGTAGACGTCCCGCAGCAGTCGTTCCTGCGCGTGCGCGCTGGGCAGCGCCAGGCCCATCGTGCGGCCGTCGCTGTTGCAGGCGCCGCCCGCGAGCACGGCGCGGACGCGGTCGCCGTCCGCGAGCGCGTCGGAGAGTCGTTTCAGCACGACCACGCCGCCGCCCTCGGCGCGCACGTAACCGTCGGCGCGGGCGGAGAAGGGCCGGCAGCGGCCGCTCGGGGAGAGCATGGCGGCCTGGCAGAAGCCCACGAAGTGGTACGGGCTCAGCAGGAGGTTGACCCCGCCGGCCAGGGCGCACCGGCTCGTGCCGTCGAGCACCGTCCGGCAGGCCTGGACGAGCGCGACGAGCGAGGAGGAGCAGGCCGTGTCCACGATCATGCTGGGCCCGCGCAGGTCCAGGACGTGGGAGATGCGGTTGGCGGCGATGGAGGAGGCCGCCCCCGACATCGTGTACGCGTTGACGTCCTCGGCCAAGAACATCTGCAGCGCGCCGTAGGAGTTGTCGGAGATGCCCACGTGGACGGCCGTGTCCGAGCCGGCCAAGGCGGCGGGAGCGATGCCCGCGTCGTCGCACGCCTCGACCGCCAGCTCCAGCAGCAGCCGCTGCTGGGGGTCCATCTGCGCGGCTTCCTTGGGCGAGATCCCGAAGTGGTCCGCGTCGAACGAGGCGATGTCGTCGAGGAATCCGCCCGCGCAGGTGTAGCTCTTGCCGGGCCGCGGCCCGGCCGGGTCGACGAAGCGGAAGGCGGGGAACCGCCCGGCCGGCACCTCGGTGACCAGATCCCGCTCCCGGGACAGCGCCTCCCAGAGCGCGTCCGGCCCGCTCACCCCGCCGGGCAGCCGGCAGGCCGCCCCCACCACCGCGACCGCCCGCTCCGCCGTCCGTCCGTCCCAGTCCATCGGCCGTCAACTCCCTGCGGAAAAGCGTCGGTTGACCACATCCGGCACGACGACTGTGGGGGAGGCGCGGGCGCGGGAGGGACGGAACGGGGCGGCGTCACCCGCGGGAGCGAACCAGTAGATCAGACCTTCCGATGCACAAATGTTTCTTTTCTTCCTGCAACCGTACAAGCGTATGGATCATCTGTAGAAGCGAAGGCCACATCCAGAAGCCAGAAAGGTCGTCTCACCGTGCACGTCGGACCGGGTCGTCGCTCCGCCCTGTGGGCATCCGTCGCTCTCATGGGCTCTCTGGTGCTCACCGCCTGCTCGGGAGGTTCCGGCGGGGGCGACGCCGATGCCGGTGCGGAGCCGAAGATCACCGTCACGCCCGGCGAGGGCAAGGACGTCAAGCTCGGCTCGCAGATAGCCGTCAAGGCCGAGGGCGGCAAGCTGACCGAGGTCGAGGTCAAGGACGCCAAGGGCGAGAAGGTCACGGGGCGGCTGGGCGACGACGGCGCCACCTGGACCGCCGACGGCAAGGTCGGCCCGCAGAACACCTACACCGTGCGGTCCAAGGCCAAGGGCGGCAAGAACGGCAAGGGCAAGGAAGCCACCTCGACCGCCACCTTCACCACGCAGGCCGCGCCCAGCGTCAACAAGCTCACCAACACCCCCGGCAACGGCCAGACCGTCGGCACGGGCATGCCCGTCTCGATCCTCTTCGACCACCCGGTGGACAAGAGCAAGCGCGCCGAGATCGAGAAGTCCCTGACCGTCACCTCGACGCCCAAGGTCGAGGGCGCCTGGGGCTGGGTCAAGGACTGGTCCGGCCAGGACCGCATCGACTGGCGGCCCAAGACCTACTGGCCGTCGGGGACCAAGGTGAACGTCAAGGGCCTGCTGGCGGGCGTCGACTCGGGCGAGGGCGGCTGGTTCGCGAAGAACTACGCCTGGGACTTCTCCATAGGCGCCGACCACAAGGCCGTCATCGACGTCCCCTCGCACACCCTCACGATGCTGGAGAACGGCAAGCCCGTCGGCACCATCAAGGGCTCCGCGGGCTCCCCCGTCGACCCCACCCGCGGCGGCATCCACACCGTCCGCAGCAAGAACGCCGACGAGACGATGGACTCCTCCACCATCGGCCACGGCAACGAGTGGATGCTCGACTCGAAGTGGGTCACCCACCTGACCGCCTCCGGCACCTTCCTGCACTCGGCGCCCTGGAACCAGTCCATCGGCGTGGAGAACAACAGCCACGGCTGCTTCGGCATGACGACCTCCGACGCGAAGAAGGTCTACGACTTCCTCCCCATCGGCTCCACGGTCGAGGTCAAGAACACCACCAGCACCAAGGTCACCGACCCCGGCAACGGCCTGTCGGTCTGGCAGGAGAGCTGGGAGCAGTGGCAGAAGCGCAGTGCCCTGAAGTAGCGCCGGGGGTACGGTGGGCGGCGATACTTTCCGGCCGTCCGTGAGGTGCGGGGCGCGTGCGTGACGACTGCGCCCCGCAATGCCGTGACCAGCGCAGCGGGGCGCGTGGCGCGTGGAATAAGGCCGGTGTCCTATGCAGCGGGCGGCAAGTGCGCCCGACGGCCCCAATGCACCCATGGAACATATGGTTGTCGTTTTAATGGCTGTGCCAAGGGGGCAGCACTCTGCCAGGCCCGCCCGGGAACGCAGAGGGGCGGAGCGGACGCTCCGTGCAGGCCGGGCCCGAACCGCGAAGGATCGAGATCGGCTCAGCACGGCCCTGAAGGAGGCTGGCCTCGATGCCACAGGACATCGCCCTGGACATCCCTTTCCCCAAGCGGCTGAATCCCTACGTGGAGGTGGCGCGGGCACGCAACGAACACTGGCTGGTCTCCACCGGTCTGCTCAGCAGCCCGCAGAACCTCGAGCGGTACCGCACCTGGCACATCGACCGGCTCGCCGCCGGCTTCCTGCCCGGAGTCGGCGTCAACGACCTGACGTTCGGCCTCGCCGTCCAGAGCTTCTTCTTCTTTTTCGACGACCTCTTCGACAGCGGGCTCGGCGAGGACCCCGCCGCCACCTACGAGATCTGCCATGAAATGGCGGCGCTCGCCCGCCAGGAACCCGGCTCGGCCGGCATCACCCCCTCCTTCCCGCTCGCGCGCGTCTGGACGGAGCTGTGGCTCCAGGCCCAGCTGGGCATGTCGGCCGCCTGGCGGGCGAGGGCCGTACGGCACTGGGAGGAGTACTTCCTCACCTACGTCTCCGAGGCCGTCAACCGCAGGAGCGGCACGGTCCTCGGCATGGATCCGTACATGAACCTGCGCCGCCTCGGCATCGGCAGCGAGGTCGTCGTCGACGTCTCCGAGCGCTGCGGGCACTTCGAGGCGCCGCCCGAGATGCACCAGAGCATGTGCGTCCTGGAGGCCCGGGCCATCACCGCCGAAGTCGTCACCCTCACCAACGACCTCCACTCCCTGGAGAAGGACCTGGCCAACGGCGAGCTCAACAACGCCGTCCTGCTGCTCGGCCTGGAGCACGGGTGCAGCCGCGACGAGGCGATCGTCCACGTCCAGCGCATGATCCGCCGCCGCACCACCCGCTTCCTGCAACTGGAGGCCGAGGCCGACCGGCTCTGCGAAGTCTTCGGCCTCTCCCCCGAACAGCGCGAGCACACCCGGCTCTTCCTCGACGCCAACCGCGCCTGCATGCGCGGCAACCTCGACTGGAGCAACGACAGCGGCCGCTACAGCGAGATCGGCGTCCTGCACGTCAACCGCTCCCGGCGCATCGAGGACGTCGTCGCCCGGACCGCGGACTGACGGCCGCCCGCGGGCGCAGCGCTCAGCGGGCGGCCGGGCCCGGCCCGTCCAGGAGTTCCAGCTCCAGCAGCCATTCGACGACCTCGGTGCGGTGCCGGGCCTCGCGCGGGTCCGCACCCCACACGTACAGACCGTGCCCTGCCACGACCACTGCGGGCATCCGCGGTACGCGGGCGGCCGCCAGCCGGTCGCCCAGCACCCGCATGTCCTGGCTGTTGCCGATCACCGGCAGGACGACCGGCCGCCCGTCGGCCGGCAGTCCTAGCCCCTTCAGCATCTCCAGGTCCCGCAGCACGATGCCTGCCGGACGGCGGCGGGCCATCGCCACCGACGCGACCGTGTGGACGTGCACGACCGCACCCGCGCCCGTCAGCCGCACCACGCGCGCGTGCAGCGCCGCCTCCGCCGACGGCCTGCCGCTCTCCACGGCCGTGCCCCGGCCGTCGACCAGCACCACGTCCGCGGCCGTCAGCTCGCCCTTGTCGATGCCGCTCGCCGTGACCGCCAGGCGCAGCGGATCCCGGCCCGTGACCACCGACAGGTTCCCCGACGTGCCGCGCATCCAGCCGAACGACGCGAAGCGGGCCGCCTCCGCGGCCAGCACCGCGCCCGCCTCCGCCACGTCCAGGAGCCCCTCGCCGGCGCCGGTCACGGCCCGCCGCCCGTCCGCGCGACCTCGATGCCGGCGAACGAACCCGCCTCCGGGTGCCCGCCCGTGCCCTGCGCGTAGTACGGCTCGCCCGGGCGCCGCACGCCCGCCGTGAGCCAGCCCGCCGCCCGCGCCGCGTCCAGCTCCGCGGGCCGGTCGGAGAGGAACAGGGTCCGGCCCGGCGCCGCCCCGATGGCCTCGGAGATGGCCCGGTACGAGCCCGGCGACTGCTTCGGCCCGGCGTTCTCCGTGTCGTACAGCCCGTCCACCAGCGGCAGCAGATCGCCCTGTGCGCTGTGCCCGAACCACGCGCGCTGCGCCGCCACCGACCCGGAGGAGTACACGTGCAGCCGCACGCCGCACGCGTGCCACCGCCGCAGCGCGGGCACCACGTCCTCGTAGAAGTGCGCGACGAGCTCGCCGCGGGCGAACCCCTCCGACCACACGATGCCCTGCAGGGTCTTCAGCGGCGTGGCCTTGCGGTCCTCGTCCAGCCAGGAGGTGAGGACCTGCACGATGCGCGGGGCGTCCGCGGCCGGCTCTCCCACGAGCGCGCGGACCTGCTCGGCGGCGCGGCGGACCGCGGGCTCGGCGGCCCGCTCGGTGAGCAGGGAGCCGAGCCTCCTGCGCGCGTAGGGGTAGAGCACGCCGAGGACGAAGTCCGTGGCGCTCGTCGTGCCCTCGATGTCCAGGACCACGCAGTCGGCGGCGAACCGCAGGCTCATGCCGCCCTCCCGTGGACCGGCCGCACCGTCAGCAGCGTCATCGCGACTCCAGGGTCCGGACGGCCGGGAGGAAGGGCCCGTCCGGATCGTAGTCCGCCGGGGCGGGGCACCCAAGGTGGCACGCCCCGCCCGCCTCACCCGCGCGGTGCGCCGTCCCCGCCGCCGGGGAAGAAGTCCACCAGCAGCATGTCGCGCACCCCCGACGACGCGCCCGGCGCGGGCCGGACGGGCGAGACGCCGTGCAGCAGCCGCCGGTCGTCGAGCACGATCGTCTCCAGCGGGGCGGTGAGCAGGGCCCGGTGGACCGGGCGGCTGCGCAGGTCGTACAGGGCGGACTCCGCGCCGCTGACGTCCTCGCGCCGGATCAGCACCTGGGCCACGTAGCAGTGCCCGTCCTGGTGGACGCCCTCCGGAGCCGGGTGTCCCTCGGTGCGGGTCGTGGCCGTGACGCGTATCTGGTGGACGCCGCAGGTGTCCATGCCGGCGCGCGGGCCGGGCAGCCGGCGGCGGAGCGTGTGGACGACGGTGCGCAGCACCTCGCCTCCGGCGACGGCGGCGGAGAGCGGGGCGAACAGGCGCTGCACTCCGCCGTGCACCTTGTTGACGGTCTTGTCCTGGAAGAACGCGGTGTGCGGCAGGCGCTCCAGCCGGCCGGGCCGGATCCGGAACAGCCCGTAGCGGCGGAAGCGGTACGGGGTGTCGGTGCCGAGGTGGGTGTCGGCCGGCAGGTCGTCCCACGAGTCCGTGAACTCCTCGACGGCCTCCGCCGGGACCCCGCCCAGGGCGGCCCCCAGCACCTCCGGGCCGAAGTGCACGAAGGGCGGGCCGCCGGGTGCCGCCGGCGGGCCTGCGGGCGTGCGGGTCAGACGGGGGGCCGGTGCACCCGGCGGGCTGGAGGTCATGGCGGTCCTGCCTTCGTACGGGGATGCGCTTCGTCTCGACAGTAGGCCGATTGCCGGATCCGCTGGCCGGAATGCATCGTTCGGCCGCGCGGTCGGAAGTGTGTTCCCGTAGGCAGGGGTTGGGGGTGCGGGCCGGGGCCCTTCGGCGAGCGGCGGGCCCGGCCCTCAGGACAGGCGGACGACCTGGGCGCCCCAGGTGAGGCCCGCGCCGAAGCCGAGGAGCAGCGCGAGGCTCCCGCTGCCGACCGCGCCCAGCTCCTTCAGGCGCGCCAGGGCGAGGGGGACCGAGGCGGCGGAGGTGTTGCCGGTGTGCACCACGTCGCGGGCGACGGTGACGTGTCCGGGCAGGTCCAGCCGCTGGGTGACGGTCTCGATCATGCGCAGGTTGGCCTGGTGCGGAACGAAGGCGTCCAGCTCGTCGGGGGTGACCCCGGCCGCGTCGAGGGCCGCCCGGGCGACCGGCGGCATCTCCTCGATGGCCCAGCGGAAGACCTCGGGGCCCGCCATCCGCATCACGGGCCACTCCCTTCCCGGGTCGTCCCGGAAGGCGTCCCAGGACGCGTCGTGCGCGATCAGCCCCGCGCGGCTGCCGTCGGAGCCCCAGACGACCGGGCCGATCCCCTCCGTGTCCTGCGGACCGACCACCACCGCCCCCGCCCCGTCCGCGAAGAGGATCGCCGCCGAGGGGTCCTCGGGCCCGACGATGTCCGTCATCCTGTCGGAGCCGACGACCACCACGTAGGGCGCCGACCCGTCGCGCACCATGGCCGAGGCGAGCGCCAGGGCGTAACAGAATCCGGCGCAGGCGGCGTTGAGATCAAAAGCGGCGGCGCGGATTCCGAGCCGGTCGGCGATCTCCGCGGAACCGCCGGGGCTCTGCTGCAGATACGACATGGAGGCGAGGATGACCGCCCCCAGCTTTCCGGGCGCGATTCCCGCGTCGGCCACGGCCTTCCGCGCGGCTTCCACCGCCATATCGGTCACCGATTCGCCCGCGCCGGCATATCGGCGCTCGACGATGCCGGTGCGGCGCTCTATCCACTCGGCGGTGCGGCCGGTGCGGGCGGCGACTTCCTCATTGCCCACCACCCGATGCGGACGGTACGCGCCGATGCCCAGAATTCCTACGCCGTTCACCGCAGTTCGCTGCGTCAATGCGCGCATACCGGCCCCCCCAAGCCACCCTCTGACGTGTCGGCGGCGAGACTATCCCCGGGTGGGTTGGAGGACGCAACCCACTGCAGCGCAGAGTGTGCGTGTTGAACGTCACGCCGGGCCGAGGATTCACTTACGTCGTGATGCGGGTCACAAATTTTTTTGCTTGCTTGGTGACGCACCGCCCTTCTACGGTCACTCGTGTGATCCAACTCGGAACAACGAATGGCTTGTTGCCAAGGACCGAGCACCACCTCCGAATTCCGCCCCTCTCCCGCGTTGCCGCCGTCAGGCCGGCCGCCGGACCGGAGGGGCCGTGACCAGTACCGCTTCACCGCTTTCCCCGGTGGCGCTCCTCGGCCGGCCCTCCGGCGCGGAGATCGCCACCGGAAGTCATCTGCACGGTTTCGGCGGCTTTCACGGCGGCCTGACGCTCGCGCTGCTGGCTTCGGCGATGCAGGACGCCGCGGCCGAGGTGGCACCCGG
This sequence comes from Streptomyces sp. URMC 124, assembly GCF_051386455.1. Taxonomy (NCBI): domain Bacteria; kingdom Bacillati; phylum Actinomycetota; class Actinomycetes; order Kitasatosporales; family Streptomycetaceae; genus Streptomyces; species Streptomyces sp. URMC 124. Next base: position 13,865 of record NZ_JBPQTS010000064.1, on the reverse strand, counting down.
CTTGCGGCTGCAGAGCGCAACGGCGCGTTTCCTGCGGCCGATCGGCGACGATTTCCGGCTGGAGACCTCGTTGCTGCGCGCCGGACGCACGCTCACCACGCTCGGTGGCCGTGCGGTCACCGAAAAGGGAGTGCACGTCGAGGCGTCGGCCGTCTTCGGGAATCCGCAGCCGGCCGCATGGCAGCCCTTCGCTCCGGAGGTTCCGGACGCACCGCCTCCGCAGGAGTGCGACGTCTTCGTCATTCCGCCCGAGTTCGTCGCCATCTCCACCTACCTGGAGATCCGCCCGGTCGGCCCCAGCCGCCCCTACGCGGGCGGCGCCGAGCCCGAACTCATCGCGTGGATCAGGATCCTGGAGGACGAGCGTCCGCCGGACCCGCTGCGTTTCGTGTTCCTGATGGATTCACTCGCCCCGTCGTACGCGGCGGTGCTGTCGACGCTAGCGTTGGTGCCCACGGTCGAGCTCACGGTCCGGCCCGGCGCGCATCTCGCGCAGGCGTCGTCACCGTGGATCCTGCTGCGTGCACGCACCCGCTCCGCGACCGCCGAGGGCTGGGTCGACGAGGAAATCGATGCCTGGGGCAGGGACGGGACCCACTTGGGTTCCGCCCAGCAGCTCCGCATCGTCCGTACCGGCTGACGAGGGCGACAGCCGACCGTACGGCGCAACACCGTTTTCACGTTTCTGCGTTTCTACGTTTCCGCGGGCCGCGCACCGGTGACACGGGTGCGGCCCCGCGCACAGAACTGAACTTCACGGGGGCGTTGTGGATCACATAGCGGGGCGGGCCCGTACCTCATTGCCCGGGCTTCCCGGCATACTCCGGGAACGGGCCGCCGGGCCCCGGCGCACGGCCTTTCGCTTTCTCGCCGACGGCACCGGCGACGAGGCCGTCGACTGGACCTATCACGACGTGTACGAACACGCCGGGCGCATCGCCGCGGACCTGCTGGAGCGCGAACTCACCGGGCGCCGCGTGGTGCTGGCACTGGATCCCGGTCTGCACTACATCGCCGCGCTCTTCGGGATATTCCGGGCCGGCGCCACCGCGGTGCCCTCCTTCCCGCCCGCCGGGAAGCGCGCAGTGGCCCGCTTCGCCTCGATCGTCGCGGACAGCGCGCCCGATGTGATCATTGCGGACCGCCGGCTGGAGGGCCGCGTCGCGCAATTCGCCGCGGAACTCCCCGCATCGGTGCGCACGCCGGAATGGCTGTTCGTCGACGACGCGTACTTCAGCGGTCCGGCACCGGACACCGCCGTTCCCGACGCCGTTTCCGATCCGGCGCTGCTGCAGTACACCTCGGGATCCACGGGCGACCCCAAGGGAATCGTGCTCACCCACGAGAACCTGGTGAGCAACTGCCGCGCCCTGGAACACAACATGGGGTACGAAGCCGACCGCGTCGGCTGCACCTGGCTGCCGCCCTACCACGACATGGGCCTGATGGGCACGATCATGCTCGCGGTGCACGGCGGCTGGCCCTTGGTGCTCATGTCGCCGGCGCACTTCGTCCAGCAGCCGTACCGCTGGCTCAAGGCGATCACCGACCACAAGGTCACCATTTCCGTCGGGCCCAACTTCGCTTTCGACATGTGTACTTCGAGTATCACCGATGACGAGCTGGAAACCCTCGACCTCGGCACGCTGCGCCAGGTCTTCTGCGGATCCGAGCCCGTATCCAGGGTAACCCTGGACAAGTTCCGCGACCGATTCGCCCCCCGGGGATACGACGAAACCTCGCTCATCCCCTGCTACGGCCTGGCCGAGGCGACGCTCTACGTGTCGGGAAAGCCCACCGGAACCCCTTTGCGGACCGAACGGCTCGACAAAGCGGCCCTGGAGAACGGCCTCGTGCGCCGCTTCGAGGAGGGCGAGGAGAAGGACGCCGAGCCCGGGCGGGTCGCGCACGTCGTCAGCTGCGGCACCGTCGCCGACGGGCACGAGGTGACCGTAGTGGACCCCGACACCCTGCTGCCGGTCCCGGCCGGCCGGGTCGGGGAGATCTGGGTGAACGGGCCCAACGTGGCCCACGGTTACCTCGGCCGGCCCGAGCTCACCGCCGCGACCTTCACGGCGCGGACGGCGGACGGCGGCGAGGCGACTCACCTGCGCACGGGCGACCTCGGATTCCTGCTCGACGGCGAGCTGTTCATCACCGGGCGCCTGAAGGACCTCGTGGTCATCGCCGGCCGCAACCTCTACCCGCAGGACATCGAGCTCAGCGTCCGCCAGGCGCACGAGAAGGTGCGCGGCTGTGCCGCCTTCTCCGTCCCCGGCGAGCAGGGCGAGGAACTGGTGGTCGCCGCCGAGTACCGCGGCACCGCACGCCAGCTGGCCGCGGAGGGGGCGGCCGTGCTGGACGCGGTGATCGCGGCGGTGACGGCCGAGCACGGAGTCCGGCCCGCAGCCGTCCACGTCGGGCCGGTGGGGGCGATCCCCATGACCACCAGTGGCAAGGTCCGCCGGGACGCGACACGGAAGGCCTATCTCCAGGGGTCGCTGAAGAAGCTGACCCCGGCCGCCGACGACATGCCGCAGGCCGTGCGGTGACGGGAGCCCATCATGACGATCTCGCCTGAGTCACCCGGGGCCGCCGCCTCCGGTGCCCCGCACGCGGCCCGCCCGGCCGCGGCCCCGCAGGCCGCGGCCGACACCGACGCCTCGGCCCGCCGGCTGGCCTACCTCACGGTCGGCGTGCCCACCCTGGGCTTCGCCGGTGCGCTGGTCTTCGCGTACCACTACGGATTCACCGGGGTCGACCTCGGACTGCTCGTCGGGATGTACCTGCTGACCTCCCTGGGCGTGGAGGGCGGCTTCCACCGCTTCTTCTCGCACCTGTCCTTCGCGGCCAAGCCGGCGGTGACCGCCTTCTGGGGCATCGCCGGCAGCATGGCCGCGCAGGGCCCGGTCGTCTTCTGGGTGGCGACCCACCGCCAGCACCACGCGTTCACCGACCGCGACGGCGACCCGCACTCGCCCCGGCCGATGCAGGACGGGCGCAAGTACCCGCGGCTGCGCGGCCTGTGGCACGGGCACGTCGGCTGGCTGTTCACCGTCCGCCGGCAGAACTGGAGCAAGTACGTCCCCGACCTGATGAAGAACCGGCTCGTGATGAAGATCAACGAGTACTACTTCGTCTGGGTCCTGGCCGGACTCGCCCTGCCCGCGCTGCTGGGCTGGGCGCTCACCGGCGGCAGCCTGCGCGGCGCGGCCGGCGGGCTGCTCTGGGGCGGCCTCGCCCGCATCTTTCTCCTCGACCACGTGACCTGGAGCGTCAACTCGATCGGGCACACGCTGGGCAGCCGCCCCCACCGCACCCGGGACAACAGCCGCAACGTCGCGACGCTCGCGCCCTTCTCGGTCGGCGGCTCCTGGCACAACAACCATCACGCCCAGCCCGCCCTGGCCCACAACCGCCACACGTTCTGGCAGATCGACATCGCCGGCGCCTTCATCCGGCTGCTGGACGTCCTGGGCCTGGTCACCAACGTCCGCTACCCCAAACGCGCACGGTCAGAGAGATAAGGAGCGGCCCCGTGTCTTCCGCAACCGCCGACCCGCTCGCGTCGGCGATCGTCAAGCTCGACCCCGCCAGCGCCCGGATCAAGCGCTTCTCCGCGCTCACCACGATGACGCTGCCGCTGATCGGCACCGCCGCCGCGGCCTGGTTCCTGTGGACCGGCAACTACACCACCACCGACCTGGTCCTCTTCGTCGTCATGTACTTCGTGCACATGGGCGGCATCACCATCGGCTTCCACCGCTACCTCTCGCACAAGGCGTTCAAGACCTCGCCCGTGTTCGAGGGCATCATGATGATCACCGGGTCCATGGGGGCCCAGGGCCCGCTGATGTTCTGGGTCACCACGCACCGCCGCCACCACCGCTTCAGCGACCGCGAGGGCGACCCGCACTCGCCGAACCTGCACGGCTGGAGCATCAAGGCCCGGCTGCGCGGCCTGTGGTACGCGCACATGCCGTGGATGCTCAGCGACGAGACCTCGAAGTGGAGCGTCTTCGCCCCCGACGTCCTGCGCGACCGCCGGCTGATGTGGTACAGCCGCACGTACCCGGCCTGGGTCCTCACCGGCCTGCTGATCCCGGCGGTCGTCGGCTTCGCCGTGGAGCAGACGCCGATGTCCCTGCTGACCGGCCTGGTCTTCGGCGGGTTCGCGCGCATCTTCGTGGCCAACCAGGCCGCCTGGTGCGTGGGCTCGATCTGCCACGCCATCGGCAGCCGCCCCTTCGACAACAAGGACCGCAGCGCCAACAACTGGCCCGTCGCCGCCTTCACCTTCGGCGAGGGACTGCAGAACAACCACCACGCCTTCCCCGGCTCCTACCGCCACGGCGTGACCTGGTGGGAGCCGGACCTGAGCGGCTGGCTCCTCTTCGGCCTGGGCAAGGCCGGAGTCGTCTGGGACCTCAGGGAGCCGGACAAGGCCACCATCGAGCGCAAGCGCGCCATGAAGCAGGCCGCGTAGCCGCTCGCGCCCCCGGCAGGAACCGCCTCACCCGCAGTGCTTTCACCCTCGCACACCAGCAGGAGCGTAACCACATGTTCGGACGCAAGAAGGACGCCCAGCAGATCTCGGGCCCGCTCACGGAGGAGTCCCTGCGCCAGTGGCTCATCGAGCACCTGGCCAAGCGGATCGAGGCCGCGCCCTCCGACATCGACACCCAGAAGTCCTTCGAGGCCTACGGGCTCGACTCGCGGGTCGCCGTCCAGGTCTCCGGCGCCCTGGAGAAGGTCGTCGAGCGCCGCCTCTCGCCCGGCCTGCTCTACGAGCACCAGACCATCGACGACCTGAGCGGCTACCTGGCCCAGGAACTCCGGCTGACCCGCCGGACCGGCTGAGCCCGGCCGAGAGAGGACACCACGACGATGGGGGCATACAACTTTCCGTCCGCTCCGGACAAGGCGTTCGAGGACTTCAAGCGCAAGTCGGAGCAGATCGAGGGCGAACGGCTCGCGGGGGCCATCCCGAGGGAATTCTTCGAACCGCGCGTGGGCCGCGGCCTGCTCGGCTTCGCCGTCAGCTGGGTGCTGTACATCGGTGCACTGGTCGGCATCGCGTTCTCACCCCACTGGCTGCTGTGGATCCCGCTGTGGATCGTCGCCGGCCTGGGCGGCTGGGGCCTGCACTGCATCGCGCACGACTGCGGGCACGGCTCCTTCTCCCGCTCGCGCAAGTTCAACTTCGCGATCGGGCACGTCTCGCTGCTGCCGCTGATCTACCCGTTCCACGCCTGGCGGCACGTGCACAACCTGCACCACAGCCACACCAACAACCTGGAGCTGGACACCGACTGGCGCCCGGTCCCGGCGGCGCTGTACGACCGGATGCCGCTGCACGAGAAGATCATCTACCACGGGACGCGCACCTGGGCGTTCTGGGGCGGCACCATCAACTACTGGCGCGAGTCCGGCTTCCGGCCGAGCTACTTCCCCAAGCGCGAGGCGCGCCGCGACGTCCGCCGGTCGATGGTCTTCGTCCTGGCCGTCATGGTCGCCTACTTCGTCCCGCTGATCTGGTTCACCGGCTTCACGGGCTTCCTGATCTACTTCGTCGCCCCGTGGCTCGCCACCCACGCCTGGTTCAGCGCGACGACGCTGATGCACCACAGCTCCAGCGACATCCCGTACCTGACCAACGAGCACTGGACGCGCAACGCCAGCCGGCTGCTGGTGACCACCGACTTCGTGTACCCCAAGTGGCTGCTGTTCCTCACGCACAACATCTCCATCCACACGGCGCACCACGTCGCCCCGGTCGTCCCCTTCTACAACCTGCAGAAGGCGCAGAAGGCCCTGAAGGACGCCTATCCCGGCATGGTCCGCGAGGAACGCGTGAAGGTCCGCCAGCTGAGCACCATCATCCGGCGGCTGCACTTCTACGACACGGAGTCCGGCTTCTACACCGACTTCAACCGCACGCGGATCGCCCCGGCGGACGCCAAGCCGGTGACGGTGAAGTCGCCGTCATGACGCCCCCCGTCCTGAGAAGGCTCGCCCACGCGGCCGCCGGCGTCCTCGCGCCCGGACCCGGCGGCCGCTGGGCCACCGACGTCTTCAGCCGGACCCGCGCCCTCGGCACGAAACCCGACAACGTCCTGCCGCTCGGAGCCCGCGGCTTCGACATCCTCGGCAACCCCGACGTGCACGGCGGATACCTGTGGGGCGACGACGACCGGCCCACCGCACTGCTCGTGCACGGCTGGGGAGCCGACAGCAGCAGCATGTACTCGCTGATCGGCCCGCTGCGCGAACTCGGCTACCGGGTGGCCGCGTTCGACGCCCCCGCCCACGGGGTGAACCGGGGCACGCAGGCCACCATGACGCAGTACACGGCGGCCGTGCGCGCCGCCCTGGACTCCCTCGGCGGCGCGAAGGTGATCGTCGCGCACTCCCTGGGGTCCATCGCCGCCGTGGGTGCGGTGGCGATGGAGGAGCGGCCGGACGTCGACTGCATCGCCCTGATCGCCCCCACCTGCACGCTCACGGCCGTGCTGGAGCGGTGGTCCAAGGGCGAGCTGATGCTCTCGCGCGCCGTCGTCGACCGCATCTACCGCGAACTGCACCGCCGCAACGGGGTGCCCGTCAGCCACTGGGACGTCGTCGGCCTCGGCCGCGAGCTCGACGTGCCGGTACTCGCCCTGCACGACCCCGAAGACCCCGTCGTGCCCTACTGCGAGGCCGAGGCCATCGCCGCCGGCCTGCGCGACGTACGGCTCCAGCAGGCCCCGGGGCGGGGACACATGGGGATCCTGATGTCCCCCGAAGCGAAAAGCGCCATCTCCGTGTTCGTCGCCGAGCACGGAACGAGAACTGGAGAGACCATCCCGTGAGCGAAGACGTCGGGAAAAGGGCATGGATGTGCCTCGTCTGCGGCTGGGTCTACTACGAATCCCTGGGACTGCCCGAGGAGGGGATCGCGCCCGGCACGCCCTGGGAGGAGATCCCGGACGACTGGGAGTGCCCGGACTGCGGGACCACCAAGGCCGACTTCGTCATGGCACCGCTGTAGAGCCGCAGAACCGCTGTAGACCGCTAGGAGAAGTGACATGACCACACCGGTGATGGATCCGGGCCGCGCGATGATGACGCTGCTGAGCCCGGCCGGGAAGCGGGATCCGTACCCGCTCTACGAGGCGCTGCGCTCCTACGGGCCGCTGCTGCCGCTCGGCCCCGGCCAGCTGGTGGTCACCGGGCACGCCGAGTGCGCCCGGGCGCTGCGGGAACCGGCCCTGCTGTCGACCGACGGGGCCGTGCAGGACACGATGATGCCCGGATGGCGCGAGCACTCCTCCTGGGTGTGGCTCACCAAGAACATGCTCTTCAGCAACAACCCCGACCACGACCGCTACCGGCGCTTCTTCAGCGTCGGCTTCACGCCGCGCCGGATCGCGGCGCTGCAGCCGGCGGTGGAGCGGCTGATCGGCGGCCTGGTGGACCGGCTGGCCGCGCTCGGCGAGGGCGGGACGCCCGTCGACTTCATGGCCGAGTTCGCCTTCCGCGTGCCGATGGCGATCATGGGTGAGCTGCTGGGCATACCCGAGGAGGAGCAGGCGGGGTTCCGGGGCCACATCGGCGCCATCACCACCGCGCTCGAACCCATCCAGGACCTCGCGCAGCTGCGGCCCGGCGACGCCGCGATGGAGGAGCTCGCCGTCTACTTCGGCGACCTGGTCGCCCGGCGCCGGGCGAATCCCGGCGACGACCTCGTCAGCGAGATGGTCCGGCAGCTGGACACGACGGGCGGCATCAGCGAGGAGGAGCTCGTCGCCAACTTCATGCTGCTGCTGGTCGCCGGCACGGAAGCGCCGATGGACCTCATCGGCAACGCCCTGCGGCTCGCCGTCGAACACCCGCAGTACGCGGCCGCGCTCCGCGAGGACGACTCGCTCGCGGAGGGCTACGTGGAGGAGGTGCTGCGCTTCGACCCCGCCGCGCAGGCCCTCAACCGCATGGCCGTCAAGGACATCGACTTCTTCGGCATCCCGCTGATCGCGGGCACGAAGGTCACGCTCCTGATCGCCGCGGGCAACCGCGATCCGCGGCAGTACGCCGACCCCGGCACGTTCAACCCCTACCGCAAGGGCAACCACGCGCTGACCCTCAGCGGCGGGGCCCACTACTGCCTGGGCGCGGGCCTGGCCCGCATGCAGGCGGAGATCGCGCTGCCGGCGGTCCTGCGGCGCTTCCCGGGCCTCGCCCTGGCGGGCGAACCCACGTTCCGCGACCAGTTGGTCCAGCGGGGCTTCGACCAGCTCCCGGTCAAGCTCGCCTGACGCGGGGCGCCACACTCCTTCCGCCGCCGTGGCGCGCAACCACGACGGCGGAGACCGGCGGTGCCGGACCCACCTCAGGTGGGTCCGGCACCGCCGGTGGCGTTGTCGGTGGCCGGGCGCCGTCGCGGCGGATTCAGGGGCGCGGACCCTGCCGCGAGGGCGTCGTCGGCGTCGGCGGATGATGGCCCGGTGAAGCAAGAAACCGCACGTTACAGCCTGTGGTCGCCGCCCACGTTCGTCACGGCGGTCGGGGCACTCGTGGCCGAGACGGTCTTCGCGGGCGTCGTGTTCGTCCTGTGGGCGCTGGTCTTTCCGGACACCGTCTCCGGCTCCGGGCCGGCGGATCCGTCCGAGGAGGACAGCGGTGCCCTCGGCATCGTCGTGCTCCCCTTCGTCCTGGCCGCCTGGACCGTCGTGTCGGCCTTCCTGGCCGCAGCACTGGTCGTCCCCGCCGCCGGGATCGCCCGGTGGGCGGGGAGCCGGACGGCTCGCGTCGGCGCCCGGTGGTGGGCGCCCGCGGCCGCGGCGGCCGTCGCCGCAGCGGCGGTCGCGGCCGTCCTGCTGGTGTCCGGCCATGCCGGCGACCTCGGCGGGCACCCGGTGGCGTGCCTGTGGTGGTGGGCCGGGGTGACGGCCGCGCTCACCCCGGCCGCCCTCCTGACCCTGCTCGCCGACCACCGCGCCACCGCGGGGCACCGCCCCTGGCGGCTGCCCCTGTGGCTCCTGGGCGGCGGCTGCGGCGTGCCGCTCGCCGTCTTCCTGCTCCTGACGGTGGTGGGGCTCATCGCCTACGCCGGCACCGGCTGAGACGCTCCGGCCCGCGCGGCCCGTATCCGACGCTCCATCAGTACGGCTGCACCAGGCTGTTTTCGGCCGGTGCGGCCGTACTGCCGTAGGGGCGCCATGACGCCTACATCACACCGACACGTCCCGGGGGACGCTGTATGCTCACGTGAGTTGGAAAAGCCAACTCACTAGCGAGGAGAGCGATGACTCAGACTGCCGCCGGACAGGCGGGCAGCGTGACGAAGCCCGCCTTCGGCCCGGTGTTCGCCGTCGTTGTAGCCGGGGTTGCGATGTCCAACCTCGACATGTTCATCGTCAACGTCGCCCTGCCCGACATCGGCGCACAGTTCTCCGGGTCCTCGCTGGCCTCGCTGTCGTGGATCCTCAACGCCTACGCGGTGATCTTCGCCGCGCTGCTCGTCCCGGCCGGCAGCCTCGCGGACCGCACCAGCCCCCGGAACGCCTACCTGCTCGGCATCGCGGTCTTCACCGTCGCCTCCGCGCTGTGCGCCGTCGCCCCCGGCGTCTGGCTGCTGGTCGCGGCCCGCGTGGTCCAGGCCGTCGGCGCGGCCATGCTCATCCCCTCCTCACTCGGCCTGCTGCTCGCCGCCGCGCCGCCGGAGAAGAGGATCCCCGCGGTCCGCGGCTGGACCGCCATCAGCGGCCTGGCCGCCGCCCTCGGCCCCGTGATCGGCGGCCTGCTCACCCAGCTCGACTGGCGCTGGGTCTTCCTCGTCAACCTGCCGATCGGCGTCTTCGCCCTCCTCCTCGGCGCCAAGGTGCTGCCGCGCATCGCGGCCCGCCCGGCCGCGGCCCGCCTGGACCTGCTCGGCGCGGCCCTGCTCACCCTGGGCATCGCGGTCCTGGCGCTCGGCCTGGTCAAGAGCGAGGACTGGGGCTGGACTTCGGGCAAGGTGCTCGGCTCGCTCCTGATCGCCGTCGTCCTGCTCGCCGCGTTCGTCTACAGCTCGGCGCGCCACGCCTCGCCCATCCTGCCGCTGGGCCTGCTGAGGATCCCCGCGGTCGGCCCCTCGACCTTCGCGAACCTGCTGTTCGCCGTCTCGTTCGGCGCCATGCTCCTCTCGGCGGTGCTGTGGTGCCAGCAGGTGTGGCACTGGTCGCCGCTGAAGACGGGCCTCGCCATCGCGCCCGGCCCGGTCCTCGTCCCCGCCTTCGCGATGGGCGTGGGGCCCGTCATCAAGAAGTTCGGCTCCGCCGCGGTCTCCGCGGTCGGCTGCGTGCTCTTCGGTGCCGGCATCGGCTGGTGGATCTACCGGCTGGACACCGCGCACGAGTACGCGGCGGGCCTGCTCCCGGGCATGCTGCTCACGGGCGTCGGCGTGGGCATGGTCGTCCCGACGCTCGTCGGGGCCGCGGTCTCCGCGCTGCCGCCGCAGAGCTTCTCCACGGGCTCGGCCGTCGTCACGATGGCCCGTCAGGTCGGCTCCGTGCTGGGCGTGGCCCTGCTGGTGGCCTTCGTCGGCGCGCCCTCCGGCGCGGACGACGCCGTGACGGCCTTCGACCACGGATGGGCCTTCATCCTGGTCGCGACGGCCGCCGCGGCCCTCGCCTGCCTGTTCATCCCCCGCCCCAAGCCAGCCGCGTAATGCCCTGACGCTCACAGGACAGCGCGGCACACGAGCCGGGCGGTCCGCGCGGAAACCCCCGACCGCGCGTGACCGCCCGGCGTTTTTCTTCCCGGAATCCCCGATTCTGCGTCACAAGTGATTCACATCACAGTGGGCTGGAGGCGGAAGTTCCGGCCTGTGACCGCCGGTTCCGCGGCGCGAGGCCCGTGGATCATGGCCGGAATCGTGCGGCGACGAGGTTCCGGTTTGCCGTCGAGGCCGGAAACCCCCGCCGGGACGTGCTGGTTCGGCGGTGTTGAGGTGGGGGGTGAAACGGGCATACGTTCTGTTTCTCGGGGGCGCCACCGCCGCTGGCCTCGGTCTTCGTAGATTTATCTACCGCAAGACACCCATAGAGCCGGGCAAGTGTGACCAGCAGGTCAAAACGGGCGGGCCCGGAGCTCAAACCGGCATATGTTCCGGCCATTGCCCCCCGGCATATTGCGGGGCCTCGCCGGGTGCTGTTTTCTTGCGTCCAGATAATCAGCCACCTGGGGGTATCGCCGATTATGGCAATCAAGATCAACCCGGCGCGATTCAGTCAGTTCGGCCCGGCCGACGGAAGCATCTTCTGCCTGATCACCAATCAGGAGATGGTCCAGGAATTTGAAATCGTCAAGGATGCCCCCTACGCGGAGTACCGGACGATCATTCTGAAGCCGGGCGACGACTTCGAGAAGATGCTCGCCGATGAAACGGTTCCGCAGAATTCCCACTCGCTGGTCATCTCGCCCTACCGGTTCTTCGAGTCCCCGTCCGAGGAGGCGCTCGGCCCGCGCCGCAAGCTGATGGGCATGGCCTGCAACTCGACACCGACGGACCTGGGCATCATCAGCCACTTCCTGGGGGTCATCGAGCGCACTTCGGCCCAGGAGCAGGCGGAGTTCAGCGACCGCTTCTTCGAACTCGCCGAGTCCACCGACCACTTGGTGTACGTCGACGAGCGGCACGGCACCCGTGCGGTCCTGGACCACCTCGCCGACGGACTGGTCTGGAATCAGCAGGCCGGCCCCCTTGAATGGGGCGAGCAGCAGATCGTACCCTCGGGCGAGATCAGCGTCCTGCCGATGCAGATCGTCGAGTTCGACGAGTCGCTGCACCTCCCGCTCGAAGGCAGCATCGCGTTCCGCGGCTTCCCCATCCTGCACAACGGAACGCCCTCCTTCCTCCGGAAGGACCAGGCCCGCCTGCAGGCCAAGCTGGCCGGGCTGGAGCACGAGGCGGTGGTGGCCGAGGTGCGCAAGGGAGCGATCGCCTCCCTCCGCCCGCACCGGCCCGCCGGCGCTCCGGTCGCCGAGGTCTTCGAGGCGATGTTCGAGATCGACTCCCGCTACACCCTGGTCTGGGAGATCGGTCACGCCCTCAACACCAGCCTGGACATCGTCCGGGGCAACCACGCGATGAACGAGGTCTACGGCGGCGACCAGGGCTGCCTGCACTGGGGACTGGGGCTCACCCCCTTCACCCAGTACCACCTCGACATCATCTCGCCCGACACCACCGTCTACACCGAGAGCGGTGAAGTGGTGCTCGGCAACAAAGGCGGCGCCCCGAGCGTCCGCATCGCACCGGCCGCCTGAGCGGCCGGCGGCGGACGCGGCGGGAGCGCGAAATCCACGCGGACGGGAGGTGATTCCCCATGAAGAAGACCATCAAGGTGCGCAAGAACAGCAACTACCTCGGGACCCTGCTGGGCTAATCGCCCGGTGACCCCGGCCGGATCCGAGCCAATGGAGGGTGGTGAGTTCCCGTGAAGAAGACCATCAAGGTCCGTAAGAACAGCAACTACCTGGGGACCCTGCTGGGCTAATCGCCCCGCAGTCCATCCGAAAACAATGGCCATTGGCGGGAGGTGAGTTCCCATGAAGAAGACCATCAAGGTGCGCAAGAACAGCAACTACCTCGGGACCCTGCTGGGCTGAACCCGGGTGACGGGCTGAATTGAACAGCCCTGGCGCGGGGCGGGTCGAGGTGCTGACTCGACCCGCCTCGCCGACACGCAACACGCATATCTGGGAGTGGTGTCGCGATGATTATTGTCCGCCCCGAGGCCTACCGCCAGTATCCGGTCGGCCGTACACACTTCGTACTGGTCCTGGAAAAGGCGCTCGCCGATTTCTTCCGCCTCGAGGGCGGCGGCCGTCACGAGCAGTACGCCACCGTGACCGCCGGCCCCGGCCGCACCCTGGGCGACATCCTGCGCACCGAGGTGCCGGACGACAGCGACGTCCTCGTGATCGCCACCGCAGACGCCCTGCTGACCGCCCCGTCCGCCGACATCGGCCCCGGCCGCACGGTCGCCGTCGTCCGCGCCGGGCAGGGCCCGCTCGCCCTCGACCAGGCCGGCACCGTCCTGACGGGCCTGGAGAAGACCGACCCGGATGCGGTGCAGGCCCGCGCCGACCGGCTCACCGAGGCCCTCGCCGGCTCCGGCGGCCTGCAGATCGAGGACGCGCTCACCGGCTCCGTGGCCCGGCTGACCTACGACCGGCCGACCTGGTCGCGCACCGACGGCGGGCTCTTCCAGCCCGGCGCCGTGCGCACCGCGCCCACCGGACGGCTGCGCCTCGCGGCCGACCTCACCGGCGCCGCGCTCTCCGGCCAGATCACGGTCAAGGGCTGGCCCGTCGTACGGGCCCGCAGCGCGAGCGCCGACCGCCGCCACGAGATCTACGAGCAGCTGACCGGCCTCTCGCACTACCCGCTGGTGCTGACCGTGGAGAACGGCGCGGTCACCGACCTCAAGGCCGCCGCCACGGGCTCCGGCACGGCCGCGGCCGAGCTCGAACGCCTCTTCGCCGACCACCCCGACCACGCGCTGGTCTCCGGAGTCGAGTTCGGGCTGAGCAGCGGGACGCAGCCGCTGCCCTTCAACACCGAAGGCAACTCGGCGGCCACCGGCAAGGCCGCGGTCTCCGCCCACATCGTCCTGGGCGCCCTGCCGCAGACCCCGTACCAGCTGACGCTGGCCTGCTCCACCAGCACGGTCACGGCCCTCGGCGGGACCGAGCCGCTCGCCGGAGCCGGCACGGAGAGCGGCGAAGCGCGGCCGAGGCGCCGGATGAACAGGGTCACCTCGGCGAGCTGCGGCTGCCACTGACGCACCCGTCCCACCGGGCGCCCGCCCGCTTCCGCCGCCCGCCCGCCGCCCCGGCCC
>NZ_JBPQTS010000063.1:0-38498 GCF_051386455.1 Streptomyces sp. URMC 124 | reverse complement strand
GGGCTGCGGTACTCGCGGGTGACGCGCGGGCCCGGGCCCTCCGGGGTCAGGGACGCGCCGCGGGCGATGGCGGCGGCTGGGGCGCGAAGTACGAGGAGGCCGGGAGGGGGCGGACGGGCAGCGCGGGAGCGGGGTCCGTCTCGGTGCTCACCCTGCGCTCCCCCTCGTGAGCCGTCTCCCCGTGCGGGGCCCGGTTGCCCTTCGGGACAGGCCGGTTCGTATCCGGACATCGTGCCGCGGGGCTGCGGTCCGCGGCGTGTGCGCCACTCTACGGGGCGGGCGGCGGGCGCGGCCATCTCGCGCGCGCCGGGCCCCTATCCAGCGCGGGACGCCTCTGGCAAGCTGCGCCTCATGCGTCTTCCCGCCGCACCTCCCGTCGCATGCGCGAGCACCGAGCGGGCCCGTCTGGACCGGGCGACCGCTTCCTACGACGCGCCGCTGGCCGTGGTCGACCTGCAGGCGTTCGACGCCAACGCGGCGGATCTGGTGCGCCGGGCGCAGGGCAAGCCGGTGCGGGTGGCGAGCAAGTCGGTGCGCTGCCGGGCGCTGCTGGAGCGCGTGCTCGCGCGGGACGGCTTCGCGGGCGTGATGGGTTTCTCGCTGGCCGAGTCGCTGTGGCTGGCGCGTTCGGGCATCGAGGACGTGCTGCTGGCGTATCCGTCGGCGGACCGGGCGGGGCTGGCGGAGCTGACCGCGGACCCGAAGCTGGCCCGGGCCGTCACGGTGACGGTGGACGACCCCGCGCAGCTGGCGCTGATCGACGCGGCCCGGGCGGGCCGTGAAGAGGTGCGGGTGTGCCTGGAGTTGGACACGTCGCTGCGGCTGCTGGGCGGCAGGCTCCGGATCGGGGCGCTGCGTTCCCCGGTGCGCGATGCGGAACGGCTGGCGGATCTCGCACGGTCCGTGGTGCGCCGGCCGGGCTTCCGGCTGGTGGGACTGCTGGCCTACGAGGCGCATGTGGCGGGCGTGGGCGATGCGGTGGAGGGCCGGCCGTTGTACTCCCGTTCGATCCGGCTGATGCAGACCGCGGCCCGCAGGGAGCTGGCGGCGCGCCGGGCGGAGGCCGTACGGGCCGTGCGCGCGGTGGCGGACCTCGAATTCGTCAACGGCGGCGGCACGGGCAGTGTGCAGCACACGGCCGCCGAGGCCGCCGTGACCGAGGTGGCGGCCGGGTCGGGGCTGTTCGTGCCGCGGCTGTTCGACCACTACCGGTCCTTCCGCGGCCGTCCGGCGGCCCTGTTCGCGCTGCCGGTGGTGCGCCGCCCGGGGCCGGGCGTGGTGACCGCCCAGGGCGGCGGGTATCCGGCGTCGGGCGCGGCCGGCGCGGACCGGCTGCCGCAGCCGTACCTCCCGGCCGGCCTGCGCCTGGATCCCCGCGAGGGCGCGGGCGAGGTGCAGACGCCGCTGACCGGGCAGCCCGCCGACGACCTGCTGGTGGGCGACAAGGTGTGGTTCCGGCACGCGAAGGCGGGCGAGATGTGCGAGCGCTTCGAGGCGCTGCACCTGCTGGACGGCGACCGCGTGGTGGAGACCGTCCCGACGTACCGCGGCGAGGGCCGTACGTTCCTGTGAGCTTCGCACCGCGACGCGGGCCCCGGCCTTGCGCCGCGCTCGTGCGGCAGGAGGGGATACGGGGACCGGCGCGCCGTCGGCGGCCGGTCCCCGTAGCGCGAAGACCGCAGAGGTGACGTCGAGGTGACGCGGAGCCGGGCTCAGAAGGCCTTGTCGGCCTGGTCCGGGATCACGGAGCCGTCGGCGCGCCGGACGGGCACCTTCGTGCCGTCCTCGGCCGTGGCGCCGGTCGTGGAGCACGGGTACGTGCCGGACTTGCGCGGCATCGGCTCGATGAACATCGGGTTGGCCACCCAGCGGCCGTCGGCGTCGTCGTAGGCGCGGCACATCAGCTCGGACTTGTTGCGGTTGATGGCCACGTGCGCGCCGGTGGCGTCGTTGACGAACGTCACGTCGGTGTCGGCGTCGCCCGCGCCCAGCGCGATGCGGTGCTTGAAGTCCTGCTGCTGCCAGGCCTTGGCGCCCTTGATCTTGAAGATCTCCTGGTTGATCATGCAGCGCTTGCCGTCCATGTACGGCAGGGCGTCGCCGCGGCCGGTCTCGACGCCGCCGCAGCCCTTGATGGCCGTGGTGAGGCGGCCGTGCCGGGTGATGCTGCGGATGCCGATGGTGTGCTTGGCGTCCAGGCCCACGCCGCTCGACCAGGCCTCGGCGATCGGCTCGGAGGAGGCGGAGACGATGTAGACGTCGAAGCCGGCCGCCTTGAGCGTGCGGATGAGGTCCTTCTGCTGGTCGTAGTAGCGCACGTAGCCGGCGAGGGTGTGGGTGCCGACGGTCTGCTTGGTGCCGATGGGTGCGGCGAGCTGCTCGGCGCGCGCCTGCCGGGCGAAGGACGTCAGGGCGGCGGGCGTGTGACCGGCGAACAGCTGGGGGATCCAGGCGTAGGCGGGCACGGTGCGGCGGTGGTTCCAGTCGCCCGCGAAGGCGGCGTCCCCGGCCATGGTCTGCGACTTCTCACGGATCTCGAAGATCTCGTCGGCGCAGGCGGTGTTCTTCGAGGTGGGCAGCGGGCGGCCGGGGCGCACGGCCGTGCCGCAGGCCTTGGCCAGGGCCTTGTCGGCGGCCGGGGTGAGCCAGGCGCTGGTGTCCTTCCAGCTCTTCGGCTGCAGGATCTTGTCGTGCTTGAGGGCCCAGGCGAGGGTGGCGTCGGTGATGTCGTTCTTGACGACGGTGTTGTCCCAGTCGAAGGCGGCGACGGGGCGGGGGCCGTTCTTGCCGGAACAGGTGCCGCGCTCGTCGATCATCTTCTGGAGCCGGGCGCGGTTGTCGCCGGCCCACGGGAGCTTCTTGTCGAGCTGGGGGCAGTTGCGGCGGGGCGCGTCGTGCGCGGGGGCAGCGGTGGCGGGGATCGCGGTGGCGAGGGCCGCGGCGGCAGCGAGGCCGGCGACGATGGCGGACTTGGTGCGCATGTGCTCTCTTTGCGGTGGTGCGTGCGGTGGCGGGCAATCCACGGCGGGACCGGCCCCCGGGCTGCGCCCGCGGACCGGTCCTACCGTTTGATCATGGACCCTACAGCGGGGTCACGTACGCGCCCGCGATGCCACCGTCGACGAGGAACTCGGCGGCGTTGACGAAGGAGGAGTCGTCGCTGGCGAGGAAGGCGACGGCGGCCGCGATCTCCTCGGGCTCGGCGAACCGGCCGACCGGCACGTGCACGAGGCGGCGCGCGGCCCGCTCGGGATCCTTGGCGAAGAGCTCCTTGAGCAGCGGGGTGTTCACCGGCCCCGGGCACAGGGCGTTGACCCGGATGCCCTCGCGGGCGAACTGCACGCCGAGTTCGCGGGACATCGCGAGGACGCCGCCCTTGGAGGCGGTGTAGCTGATCTGGGAGGTGGCGGCGCCCATGACGGCGACGAAGGAGGCGGTGTTGATGATCGAGCCCCTGCCCTGGCGCTGCATGTAGGGCAGGGCGGCCTTGCAGCACAGGTACACGGAGGTGAGGTTGACCTCCTGGACGCGCTTCCAGGCGTCGAGGCCGGTGGTGAGGATGGAGTCGTCGTCGGGCGGGGAGATGCCGGCGTTGTTGAAGGCGACGTCGACCGAGCCGTAGGTGTCGTAGGCGGTCTTGAAGAGCGCCTCGACCTCCTCGGGGCTGGTGACGTCGACCTTGACGAAGAGCCCGCCGGTCTCGGCGGCCGCGGCCTTGCCGGCGGTCTCGTCGATGTCCGCGCAGACGACGTTGGCGCCCTCGGAGGCGAAGCGGCGGGCCGTGGCCAGGCCGATGCCGCTGCCGGCCCCGGTCACGACGGCGGTCCGGCCGGCGAGGCGGCGGCAGACGGGGGTCTGGTCGGTCACTTGTTACTCCTCGGTGCTGATGAAGACGTTCTTGGTCTCGGTGAAGGCGGCCAGCGCCTCGGGGCCCAGTTCGCGGCCGAGGCCGGACTGGCCGAAGCCGCCGAAGGGCGTCCAGTAGCGGACGCTGCTGTGGGAGTTGACGGAGAGGTTGCCCGCGGCGACGGCACGGGAGACGCGCAGGGCGCGGGAGACGTCGCGGGTCCACAGCGACCCGGAGAGCCCGTAGGGGGTGGCGTTGGCGATCCGCACCGCCTCCGCCTCGTCCTCGAAGGGGATGACGACGGCGACCGGGCCGAAGATCTCTTCGACGGCGGTGCGGTCCTCCGGCCGGCCTTCCAGGACGGTCGCCGGGTACCAGAAGCCCTTGCCGGCGGGCGCCTCGCCGCGGAAGGCGGCGGGGGCGGTCTCGGGGACGTAGGACCGTACGCGCTCGCGGTGCGCGGCCGAGATCAGCGGCCCCATCTGCGTGGCGGGATCGGTGGGGTCGCCGGCCGCGAAGGACTTCACGGCCGGCTCCAGCAGCTCCATGAAGCGGTCGTAGACGGAGCGCTGGACGAGGATGCGGCTGCGGGCGCAGCAGTCCTGGCCGGTGTTGTCGAGGAAGGAGCCGGGGGCGGCCGCGGCGGCCCGCTCGACGTCGGCGTCGGCGAAGACGATGTTGGGGCTCTTGCCGCCGAGTTCGAGGGTCACGCGCTTCACGCCCGCCGCGCACTTGGCCATGATCTGCTTGCCGACGGCGGTGGAGCCGGTGAAGACGACCTTGGCGACGCCGGGGTGTTCCACGAGGGCGTCACCGGCGACGGGCCCGGCGCCGGGGAGGACCTGGAAGAGGCCCTCGGGCAGCCCCGCCTCCAGCGCCAGCTCCGCCAGGCGCAGGGCGGTCAGCGGGGTGGTCTCGGCCGGCTTGAGGAGCACGGCGTTGCCCGCGGCCAGGGCGGGGGCGAGGCCCCAGGCGGCGATGGGCATCGGGAAGTTCCACGGGGCGATGACGGCGACGACGCCGAGGGGCTCGTGGAAGGTGACGTTCAGGCCGCCCGCGACGGGGATCTGCGCGCCGGTGAGCCGCTCCACTCCCCCGGCGGCGTACTCCAGCAGGTCACGGGCGTTGCCCGCCTCCCAGCGGGCGTTGCCGACCGGGTGCCCGGCCTCGCGGACCTCCAGCCGGGCGAGCTCCTCCAGGTGCGTGTCGACCGCGTCGGCGAAGCGGCGCAGGTGGCGGGCGCGGTCGCCGGGGGCGAGGGCGGCCCAGGTGCGCTGGGCTTCGGCGGCGCGCCGGACGGCTGCGTCGACGTCTTGCGGCGTCGCCGCGGGAACGGTGGCGACGAGTTCCTCGGTCGCCGGGTTGATCACGTGGTGCTCGTGCAAGTCGTCTCCCTGCTGGTTCGTTCCGCCGCCCCAGCGGTCGGGGTGCCGTGTCGTACGCGGCTGCACGCCGGTGGTCGCGTTGTGCCCACCCGTTCCGCCCCAGCGGAACGATTGCCCACAACGTGGGGGTTACATCCGCTCGAAGGAGCGGAAGCGCTCCCAGTCCGTGACGGCCGTGTCGTAGGCCTCCTGCTCGACACGCGCCATGTGCAGGTAGTGCTCGACGACTTCGTCGCCGAAGGCCTCCCTCGCTATGGGGCTCTTCTCCCACAGCGCCGCGGCCTCACGCAGGGTGGCGGGCACGTGCTGCGCGTCGCCCGCGTAGGCGTTGCCGGTGCAGGCCTCGGGCAGCTCCAGCTCGTGCTCGACGCCGTACAGGCCGGCGGCGGCCATGCCCGCCACGGCGAGGTAGGGGTTGACGTCCCCGCCGGGCAGCCGGTTCTCGAAGCGGTGGGAGTGGCCGTGGCCGATGACGCGCAGGGCGCAGGTGCGGTTGTCGGGGCCCCAGGCGACGGCGGTGGGGGCGAAGGAGCCGGGCCGGAACCGCTTGTAGGAGTTGATGTTCGGCGCGTAGAGGAGGGTGAAGTCGCGCAGCGCGGCGAGCTGTCCGGCGAGGAAGTGCCGCATCGTCTTCGACATGCCGTACGGGCCCTCGTCGTCGGCGAGGACGGGCTGCCCGGCCTCGTCGCGCAGCGAGAGGTGGATGTGGCAGGAGTTGCCCTCCCGCTCGTCGTACTTGGCCATGAAGGTGAGCGCCATGCCCTCCTGGGAGGCGATCTCCTTCGCTCCGGTCTTGTACACGGCGTGCTGGTCGCAGGTGGTGAGCGCCTCGTCGTAGCGGAAGGCGATCTCGTGCTGGCCGAGGTTGCACTCGCCCTTGGCGGACTCCACGGTCATCCCGGCGGCGCCCATCTCGTTGCGGATGCGGCGCAGGAGGGGCTCGACGCGGCCGGTGCCGAGGACGGAGTAGTCGCAGTTGTACTGGTTGGCCGGGGTCATGTCGCGGTAGCCGCGGCCCCAGGCCTGCTCGTAGGTGTCCTTGAAGACGATGAATTCCAGCTCGGTGCCGGCGTACGCGCTCCAGCCGCGTTCGGCCAGCCGGTCGAGCTGGCGGCGCAGGATCTGCCGGGGCGAGGCGAGGACGGGCGAGCCGTCGTGCCAGGCGAGGTCGGCGGTGAGCAGGGCGGTGCCGGGGTTCCACGGGGTGCGGCGCAGGGTGGAGAGGTCGCCGCGCATGGCGAAGTCCCCGTAGCCGCGCTCCCACGACGACATGGCGTAGCCGTCGACGGTGTTGAGGTCGACGTCCACGGCGAGGAGGTAGTTGCAGCCCTCGGTGCCGTGGTCCAGGACGTCGTCGAGGAAGAACCGGGCGGCGAACCGCTTCCCCTGGAGTCGTCCCTGCATGTCGGTGAAGGCGAGGACGACGGTGTCGATCTCCCCGGTGTCGACCAGCCTGCGCAGCTCCTCGACGGCGAGCGGGGGCGTGCGGTCTGCCACGGTGATGCCTCCTGTCGGTGCGACCGGAGGTCTTAAGGTAGGGCTGTAGACCATTAAAGGGAAGGGGTCAGATGAACGATCATGCGGCGGACCGGACGGACCGGCTGGCGCCGGTGCTGCGCCCGGTCCGCGCCGGCAACGGATTCGAGGAAGCGCTGGAGCAGATACTCCGGATCATGCGGCTGGGCCTGGTGGCCGAAGGAGAACGGCTGCCCGCCGAGCGCGAGTTGGCCGACCGCCTGCGCGTCAGCCGGGTCACCCTGCGCGAAGTGCTCAAGGTGCTGCAGGACCAGGGCCTGGTCGAGAGCCGGCGCGGCCGCTACGGCGGCACGTTCGTGCTGGCGCGGCCGGCCACCGCGGGCGAGGACGAGCTGCGACGGCGGGTCGCCGACGTGGACGTGGAGGACACGCTGCGCTTCCGCGAGGTGCTGGAGGTGGGCGCGGCCGGGCTGTGCGCCGCGCACGGGCTCCCCGACGACGGGGCCGGGCGGCTGCGGGCGGCGCTGGCCGCCACGCACGACGCACCGCTGGCCGAATACCGGCGCATGGACACCCTGTTCCATCTGACGCTGGCCGAACTGTCGGGCTCCCCCTCGCTCGCCGAGCAGTACGCCGCGGTCCGGGCGACGGTCAACGACCTGCTGGACTGCATCCCGCTGCTGGTGCGCAATCTGGAGCACTCCCAGCTGCAGCACACCGCCCTGGTGGAGGCCGTTCTGGACGGGGACGCGGAAGCGGCGCGCGAAGTGATGCGCGAGCACTGCTGCGGGACGGCGGCACTGCTGCGGGGCTTTCTGTCGTAGCTCGCACCATCGCGTAACCCGCGAGGACCTCTCTCGTAACCAGTCTTTTACGCAAGGGGGTTGCCGAATCAGCCATCTCAGGGCAAAGGTATGGCGCAAAACCTTTACCTCCCGAGGCAGGAGCGGCAGCATGCCCGAACGCACGGAGACACCCACGGCACCGCCACGCGCCTCGGACCGGCCGGCGGACTACCTGGAGAAGCGCACACTGCGCCGCGGCAGCGCCGGCCCCCTGCTGCTCACCGGACTCGGCGTCGCCTACGTCGTCTCCGGCGACTTCTCCGGCTGGAACTTCGGCCTCGCGCACGGCGGCTTCGGCGGACTGGCCGTCGCCGCCGCCCTGATGGGGCTGATGTACACCTGTATGGTCTTCGCCCTCGCGGAAATGGCCGCCGTCCTGCCGACGGCGGGCGGGGGCTACGGCTTCGCGCGGCGCGCGCTCGGCCCGTGGGGCGGCTTCCTCACCGGCACCGCCATCCTCATCGAGTACGTCCTCGCGCCCGCGGCGATCTCGCTCTTCATCGGCGACTACGTGGAGTCGCTCGGCCTGTTCGGGCTCACCTCCTCCTGGCCGGTGTACCTGGCCTGCTTCGTCGTCTTCATCGGCATCCACCTGTGGGGCGTGGGCGAGGCGCTGCGGTTCAGCTTCGTCGTCACCGGCATCGCCGTCGCCGCGCTGCTCGTCTTCGCGGCGGGCGCGCTCACCGACTTCGACGCGGGGCGGCTGCACGACATCCCCGTAGACACCGGCGCCCTCGGCTCGTCCTCCTGGCTGCCGTTCGGGCTCCTCGGGATCTGGGCGTCCTTCCCGTTCGGGATGTGGTTCTTCCTCGGCGTCGAAGGAGTGCCGCTCGCCGCCGAGGAGACCAAAGACCCCGTGCGCTCGCTGCCGCGGGCCATGGCCACCTCCATGGGCATCCTGCTCGTCCTCGCGCTCCTCACCTTCCTCGCCTCGACGGGGGCGGGCGGGGCGGACGCCCTCAAGGACGCCGGCAACCCGCTGGTGGCCGCCGTGCAGCCGGACGGGCACCCCACCGCGCTCGGCCGCATCGTCAACTACGCGGGGCTCGCCGGCCTGGTGGCCTCCTTCTTCTCCCTCATCTACGCCGGTTCGCGGCAGCTCTTCGCCCTCTCCCGGGCCGGCTACCTCCCCCGCTTCCTCTCCCTCACCAGCCGCCGCAAGGCGCCCTGGCTGGGCCTGGTGGTGCCGGGAGCGATCGGCTTCGCGCTGGCGGCCGCCAGCGGCGACGGCGCGCGCATGCTGAACGTGGCCGTGTTCGGCGCCACCATCTCCTACGCGCTGATGTCGCTCTCCCACATCGTGCTGCGGCGCCGCGAGCCGGGGCTGGAACGGCCCTACCGGACGCCGGGAGGCGTCGCCACCTCCGCGCTCGCCCTCGTCCTCGCCTGCGCGGCGCTCGTGGCGACCTTCCTGGTCGACGTCACCGCCGCGCTCCTCGCCCTCGGCGTCTACGCCGTCGCCGCCGTGTACTTCGCCTGCTGGAGCCGGCACCGGCTCGTGGCGGGCGCGCCCGAGGAGGAGTTCGCGGCGCTCGCGGCGGCGGAAGCGGAACTGCACCGCGACTGACGATGTGATCAACGTCGTAGCGTACGGAACGACTCGCGTACGGACACGTACGGACACGTACGGACCGGAAAGGACCCGCTCCATGCTCCGTCAGCCACTGATCGGCGTCACCACCTACCTCACCCGGGCCCGCTGGGGCGTCGCGTGGGACCTGCCGGCCGCGCTCCTGCCCGCCGCGTACGCCCAGCACGTCCAGCGGGCCGGCGGGCTCGCCGTCCAGCTCCCGCCGGACGAGCCGGGCGCCGCCGCCGACATGGTGCGGCGGCTCGACGGCCTCGTCCTCGCCGGCGGCGAGGACCTCGACCCCGGCCTCTACGGCGAACGACCGCACCCGCGCGCGGGCGCGCCGGTCCCCGAACGCGACGCGTGGGAACTGGCGCTGCTGGGCGCGGCGCTGGAGCAGCGCGTTCCCGTGCTCGGGATCTGCCGCGGCATGCAGCTGATGAACGTGCACGCCGGCGGCTCGCTGTGCCAGCACCTGCCGGACGAGGTGGGGCACGAAGAGCACAACCCCGTCGTGGGCGCCTTCACCGACCACCTGATCAAGCCGTCCCCGGACAGCCGCCTGGGCCGCCTCCTCCCCGAACCGTGCGACGTCGCCACGCACCACCACCAGTCCGTCGCCCGCCTGGGCGACGGGCTCGTCGCGACGGCGCATGCGGAGGACGGCACGATCGAGGCACTGGAACGCCCGGGCGACCTGTTCGCCGTGGGCGTCCAGTGGCACCCGGAAGCCCGGGACGACCTGCGCCTGACGCGCGCCTTGGTGGAGGCGGCATCGGCCCGCTGAACGCGCCGGGCACGCCCGCGCTACCCTCCGCCGCAGCGGCGCCCGGCAAGCACTCCCACGGCCGGCCGTTCGCACTACCGCCCCGTCGCGGCGAAAGGGGGCGTGGCCGGCGCCGGGGCGCTAGGACGCCCGGGTCAGGCCCAGGAGGTCGCGGGCCGGGCCCGTGGGGCGGTGGCCGGGGGGCCAGACCGCTCGCAGGGCGCGGTGGAGGTCGAGATCCGCGACGGGGATCTCGACCAGGCGGCGGGCCGCCAGTTCCTCGCCGATGGCGAGCTCGCTCAGGACGCACGGGCCCGCCCCGCTGACCGCCGCCGCCTTCGCGGCCGTCGTGGAGGCGAGTTCGAGCAGCGGCTCGGCGAGCCCGCCGTGCGCGGCGAGGGCCGCGTCCAGGACCTGCCGCGTGCCGGAGCCGCGCTCGCGGAGGATCAGCGGGGTGGCCGCGAGCTCGGCCGCGCCGAGCGGGGCCCGCCGCCGGGCCCAGGGGTGGGCCGGTGCGGTGACGACCACCAGCCGGTCGCCGCCGATGACCGCGCCGTCCAGCCCGGCGGGGGCGGCGAGGCCCTCGACGAAGCCCAGGTCGGCCTCGCCGGCCCGCAGCCGCTCCGCGACGGCCGCCGAGTTCCCGGCGAGGAGGGTGACCGCGGTACCGGGGCGCCGGGTGCGCAGGGCGACCAGCCAGCCGGGCAGCAGGTACTCGGCGATGGTCATGCTGGCGGCCACCCGCAGCCGCGAGTCCCGCTGCCCGCGCAGCGCCTGCGCCCCGGCGTCGAAGGCCTCGGCGGCCTCCACGATGCGCCGCGCCCAGTCGGTGACGAGCACGCCGGCGTCCGTCAGCCGCGAGCCGCGCGGCGACCGCTCCAGGAGGCCGACGCCGAGCATCCGCTCCATGCTGCGGATCCGTCCGCTGGCGGCGGGCTGGGTGATGCCCGTCTCGCGCGCGGCACGCCCCAGACTGCCGAGCCGCGCGACGGCCAGCAGCAGCTCCAGCGCCGCGAGGTCGGGCACGCGGTGGGCGAGCGGTGCCCGCCGCCCGTCGTCCCCATGAGTCATAAATTCAGCTTATGCCCTCATAGCGACAAGGCCCCTGGTGGCCGGGGTCCCCGCGTCCGACGCTGGAGGCATGAGCACCTCCGCCACCACCGCCCGCGCCGCCTCCTCCCTCCGCCACCTCGGTCCCAACTGGTACGCGGCCGTCATGGGCACCGCGATCGTCGCGAGCGCAGGCGCGGCGCTGCCGGTCCACCCGCCGGGGCTGCGGGGGGCGTGCGAGGCGGTGTGGGCGCTGTCGGCGACGGCGCTGGCGGTGCTGCTGGTGGCGCGCGCCGTGCACTGGGCCCGCCACTCCGACCAGGCGCGCCGCCACCTCGGCGACCCGGCGGTGGCGCCGTTCTACGGCTGCGCCGCGATGGCGCTGCTGGCGGTCGGCGGGGCCACCCTCTCCGTGGGCTCCTCGGTCGTCGGCACGGACGCGGCGGTGACCGCCGACGCCGTCCTGTGGGTGGCGGGCACCGTGACCGGCCTGGCCGCGGCGGCGGGCATCCCGTACCTGATGGTGACCCGGCACCGCATAGAGCCGGGCCAGGCCTCCCCCGTGTGGCTGCTGCCGGTGGTCGCCCCCATGGTGTCCGCCGCGCTGGGCCCCGCCCTGGTCCCGCACCTGCCGGCCGGCCAGTGGCGGGCGGCGATGGTGCTGGCCTGCTACGGCCTCTTCGGGATGAGCCTGCTGGCGACCCTGCTGATCCTGCCCGCGGTCTTCGCGCGGCTGATCCACCACGGCCCGCTGCCGCTCGCGCTGACTCCGGCCCTCTTCCTCGTCCTGGGCCCGCTGGGCCAGTCGACGACCGCGGTCGGCAACCTCGCCGACGCCGCGCAGGGCGCGCTCCCCGCCCCGTACGCCGACGCGGCGGCGCCGTTCGCCGTGCTGTACGGCGCTCCGGTCATGGGCTTCGCGCTGCTGTGGCTGGCCCTGGCCGCGGCCATGGTGCTGCGGGCGTTCCGGCAGGGCATGGGCTTCGCGATGACCTGGTGGGCGTTCACCTTCCCCGTAGGCACCTGCGTCACCGGCGCCGCGGCCCTGTCCCGCCACACCGGCCTGCACGCCCTGACCTGGCTGTCGGTGGGTCTGTACGCGCTGCTGGCCACGGCCTGGGCCGTGGCGGCGGTCCGCACCGCGCACGGCCTGGTCAGCGGCCGGCTGCTCGCAGCGCCGCGCCCAGCACCCCAGCCGCTTCCGTCAGTGAGGGTCCGTACCACGTGAGGTGACGCCCGCTGACGAGCGCGCACGGCAGCCCGGGGAAGGACTCCGGGCCGTCGTCGCGCGTGAAGCGGTAGGGCTCGTCGGGCAGGACGACGAGCTCCGCGCCGCACGCGTTCAGCTCGTCGAGGGGGATGCGGGGATAGCGCTCGCGGTGGCCGGCGTGGACATGGGCGACGCCGAGCCGGGCGAGGACGTCACCGGCGAAGGTGTCCCGGCCGAGGACCATCCACGGCCGCCGCCACACCGGCACCACGGCCCGTACCGCCGGCCCCTCGGGGCGCACGTCGCGCCAGGCGTCCTCCGCGTCGGCCAGCCAGGCGGGCCGGGCCAGCCCGCAGCCGCGCACCAGGACCCGCTCCAGTTCGGCGAACGCCTGGGGCAGCGTGCGCACTTCGGTGACGAGCACCTCCAGCCCGGCGGCGCGCAGCGCGCCGAGGTCGGGCGCGCGGTTCTCCTCCTCGTTGGCGAGGACGAGGTCGGGCGCAAGGGCGGCGATGCGCGCCGTGTCGGGGTTCTTCGTGCCGCCGATCCGTACGACGTCCAAGCCCGCCGGGTGCTCGCACCAGTCGGTGGCGCCGACGAGCAGCCCGGGCTCGGTCGCGGCGACGGCCTCCGTCAGCGAGGGGACGAGGGAGACGACGCGGCGTACGGCGGGGCGGCTGCTCCTGGGCGTGACCACCGCCCCACCGTACGCCTGTTCGTCAGTGGCGGACAGGCGCCAGCTTGTCGGCGAGGCCCGGGTGGGCGTCCAGCCAGCGGCGGGCGGACTCCTTCTCCTTGCCCTTGCCGCCGTTCTGGATCTCGACCTCCAGGGAGGCGAGGTCCTTCTCGGACAGCTTGAAGTCCTTCAGCCAGGCGGTGACCTCGGGGAAGTCCTTGCCGAAGTCCTTCTTGCCGACGGCGTGGATCTCCTCGCCCTTGCCCCAGGCCCCCTTGGGGTCCTTGAGCTTCTTCAGCTGGTGCTTGCCGTAGGCCCAGTGCGGCGACCACAGAGTGGTGACGATGGGCTCCTTCTTCTTGATGGCCCGGTCGAGGTCGGCCAGCATCGTGGAGGTGGAGGAGGAGACGACCTTGTACTCGCCGTCCAGTCCGTACTCCTTGAGGACCTTGTCGTTGAGCGTGCCCATCATGCCCGCGCTGGACTCGATGCCGACGATCTTCCCGCCGAACTGCGCGCCCTTGCCCTTGAGGTCCTCCAGGGAGTCGACGCCCTTGACGTAGTCGGGCACGGTCAGCTCCAGCGAGGTGGGCCCGTACCAGGCGCCCAGGTCGGTGAGCTTGTCCGCGTACCGGTCCATGTACTGCTTGTGGGTGGTCGGCAGCCAGGAGTCGAACTGCAGGTCCATCTGGCCCTGCGCCAGCGCGGTGTACAGCGGCCCGGGGTCGAGCTGCTTGACGTCCGGCTTGTAGCCGCGGTCCTCGAGGATGTTCTGCCACAGGTAGGTGGTGGCGATGGCCTCGTCCCAGGGGAAGTAGCCGAGCTTGATGCCCCGGCCCTGGCCCACGTTCGCGCCCGCCGCCACGTTCTGGCGGTCGTCGCCGCTGCGGGCGAGGTTCATCCCGCCCGCGACCAGCGCGAGGACGACGACGCCCACGGCGGCGACGGCCGTGCCGGGCCGGTAGCGCAGGAACGCGAGGCCGCGGGCCGCGGAGGCGGCCTTGGCGGCGGCGCGGCGGCCCAGCGGGGAGACGCGCTGGTTGAGGGCGCCGGTCATGCGGTCCAGGTAGATGGCGAGGACGACGACGGCCAGGCCGCTCTCGACGCCGCCGCCGATGTCGACCTTGGTGACGGCCGCGTACACGGCCTCGCCGAGGCCGCCCGCGCCCGCCATGCCGGCGATGACGACCATCGACAGGGCCAGCATGATGACCTGGTTGACGCCCGCCATGATCGTGGGCAGGGCGAGCGGCAGCTGCACCCGGGTCAGGGTGTCGCGCGGCGTGGTGCCGAAGGCCGTCGCGGCCTCGACGAGCTCGCCGTCGACCTGCCGGATGCCCAGCTCGGTCATGCGGACGCCGGGCGGCATCGAGAACACGACGGTCGCGATCAGGCCGGGGATCGGCCCGATCGAGAAGAACATGACGCCGGGGATGAGGTAGACGAAGGCGGGCATCGTCTGCATGACGTCCAGGGCGGGCCGCAGGGCCCCGCTGACCTTGCTGCTGCGCGCCGCCCAGATGCCGAGCGGCACGGCGATCAGCAGCGTGATCAGGCTCGCGACGAGGACGAGCGACAGCGTCGCCATCGCCGCCTCCCACAGGCCGAAGGAGTCGACCAGGGCGAAGCCGGCGAAGGTGAGCACGGCGGGCAGCAGCCCGCGCAGCCACCAGGCGACGACGGCCAGGATGCCGGCCATCAGCAGCGGCTCGGGGGCGCCGAGGACGGCGTTCACCCCGTCGTACATGCCGGTCAGGACCGTGTTGATGACGTCGAAGAGCCAGCTCAGGTGGGTCTGCAGCCAGCTGACGGCGTCCTCGGCCCAGCTTCCGAAGTGGATCCTAGGCACGGGCGCTCACCTCCGCCTCGTCGGCCGGGACGGGCGTGGCGGCCGCCACGGGCGCGGCGGGCTCCACGGCCTCCGCCGGCGCCGCGGGCCGCGGGGCGGGCACCCCCGGCTCCTCGCCGAGCGCGGCGAAGAGCAGGTCGCGGGTGACGACGCCGGCCGCCTCGCCCTGCTCGTCGGTGACGGTGAGCGGGGCGGAGCTGCGGGCGAAGGAGGCGAACAGGTCGGCGAGGGGCGTCGCGGCGGGGACGGTGGCCGCCCCCTCGGCGCCGGAGCCCCGGCCCGACCGGTCCATGATCGAGCCGGCGGTCAGCACCCGGCTGCGGTCGACGTCCTGGATGAAGGAGGCCACGTAGTCGTTGGCCGGGCGCACGAGGATGTCCTCCGCGGTGCCGTTCTGCACGATCCGGCCGTCGCGCATGACGGCGATCCGGTCGCCGAGGCGCATGGCCTCGTTGAGGTCGTGGGTGATGAAGACGATGGTCTTCTTCAGCCGCGTCTGCAGGTCCAGCAGCTGGTCCTGCATGTCGCGGCGGATCAGCGGGTCCAGGGCGCTGAAGGACTCGTCCATCAGCAGCAGGTCCGCGTCGGTGGCCAGGGCGCGGGCGAGCCCGACGCGCTGCTGCATGCCGCCCGAGAGCTCGTCGGGCCAGGAGGACTCCCAGCCCTTCAGGCCGGCGAGCTCCAGCGCTTCGGCGGCGCGCTCCTCGCGCTCCGCACGGGCCACGCCCTGCACCTCCAGGCCGTAGGCCGCGTTCTCCAGCACGCTGCGGTGCGGGAAGAGCGCGAAGTGCTGGAAGACCATGCTGATCTTGCGGGAGCGCACCGTGCGCAGGTCGCGCGGGGAGAGGGCGGTCAGGTCCTCCCCGTCGAACAGCACGCGGCCGGCGGTCGGTTCCAGCAGGCCGTTGAGCATCCGCAGGAGGGTGGACTTGCCCGATCCGGACAGACCCATCACCACGAAGATCTGGCCGGCCTCCACCTCGAACGAGGCGTCGATGACCGCCGCGGTGGTGCCGTCGGCACGCAGCTCGTCGCGGTCGGCGCCGCCTTCGAGCCGTTGGACGGCGGCTTCGGGTCGTCTGCCGAACACCTTGTACAGATGCTCGGCCTGGAGCCTGGACACATACACCTCTCGGGTCGAACTCACGACGGCCCCGCCTCCCCCTGGGGCAGGGCCGTGGAGCGGTGCGGCATCGGTCCGCGTGCCCGCTTCCGGCACACGTGCCGAGGACGGGGTCCGCTCCGGTGCCGCGCCTGCCCCCGTTCAATCCGGGCAAACGGAACAGTGACCCGGTTCACATCCGGCGGGGCGGGGCTGCGGGAGGCGTGTCGGTGGTCTGCGGCATGATCGACCCGTGACGCGACGCCTGATGCTCCTCGACACCGCCTCCCTGTACTTCCGCGCCTACTTCGGCGTGCCCGACTCCGTCCGCGCTCCCGACGGCACCCCGGTGAACGCGGTGCGCGGCCTGCTCGACTTCATCGCCCGCCTCGTCCAGGACCACCACCCGGACGACCTGGTGGCCTGCATGGACTTCGACTGGCGGCCCCAGTGGCGGGTCGAGCTCATCCCCACCTACAAGGCGCACCGGGTGGCCGAGGAGACGGAGACCGGGCCCGACGAGGAGGAGGTGCCGGACACCCTCTCCCCGCAGGTCCCGGTGATCGAGTCCGTGCTCGACGCGATCGGCATCGCCCGCGTGGGCGCCACGGGCTACGAGGCGGACGACGTGATCGGCACGCTCGCGGGCCGCGCCGCGGGCCCGGTCGACATCGTCACCGGCGACCGCGACCTCTACCAGCTGGTGGACGACCGGCGCGGCGTGCGGGTGCTGTATCCGGTCAAGGGCGTCGGCACGCTGCAGGTGGTCGACGAGGCGCTGCTGCGCGAGAAGTACGGGGTGGACGGCGCCGGGTACGCGGACCTGGCGCTGCTGCGCGGCGACCCCAGCGACGGGCTGCCGGGGGTGCCGGGCGTCGGTGAGAAGACGGCCGCGAAGCTGCTGGCCGCCTTCGGTGACCTGGCCGGGATCCTGGCGGCCGTGGACGACCCGGCGGCGAAGCTGACGCCGGCGCAGCGCAAGCGCCTGGCGGAGGCCAAGCCGTATCTGGCCGTGGCCCCGAAGGTCGTACGAGTGGCGTCGGACGTCCCGCTGGCGCCGTTCGATGCGGCGCTGCCGGCCGAGCCGCGGGATCCGCAGATGCTGGAGGCGCTCGCCGGGCGGTGGGGGCTGGGCGGCTCGCTACAGCGGTTGCTGGACGCCCTCGCCCACTGAGCTGTTAGGTTAGGTGAACCTAACTTTTCAGGATCAGGGGATCAGGGGAGACACCATGGCAGAGCGTCCCGTACGGCAGAGGCCCCGGCTCAACCGCGCCCACGTGCTGCGCACCGAGCGGCTCACGCCGCACATGGTGCGCGTCGTGCTCGGCGGCGAGGGCCTCGCGGACTTCGGCGCGGGCGAGCACACCGACCACTACGTGAAGCTGCTCTTCCCCGTACCCGGCGTCTCCTACCCCGAGTCCTTCGACATGGAGACCATCCGCCGCGACCTGCCGCCCGAGCAGTGGCCGAAGACCCGCACCTACACGGTGCGCTCCTTCGACCGCGAGGCGCGCGAGCTGGCCATCGACTTCGTCGTCCACGGCGACGAGGGCCTCGCCGGCCCGTGGGCGGCCTCCGTCCGGCCGGGCGCCGAGGTGGTCTTCCGCGGCCCCGGCGGCGCGTACTCCCCCGACCCGGCCGCCGGCTGGCACCTGCTCGCGGGTGACGAGAGCGCGCTGCCTGCCATCGCCGCGTCCCTGGAGCGGATGCCGGCGGGCACGCGCGTGCACGCCTTCGTCGAGATCGAGGGCCCCGAGGACGAGCAGAAGCTGGAGCTCGCCGAGGGCGTCGAGGTCACGTGGCTGCACCGCGCCGGCGCGCCCGTCGGCGAGGCGCTGGTCGCGGCCGTCCGCGCGCTCGACTTCCCCTCCGGTGACGTCCAGGCGTTC
Source organism: Streptomyces sp. URMC 124 (assembly GCF_051386455.1). Taxonomy (NCBI): domain Bacteria; kingdom Bacillati; phylum Actinomycetota; class Actinomycetes; order Kitasatosporales; family Streptomycetaceae; genus Streptomyces; species Streptomyces sp. URMC 124. The sequence goes on along the minus strand of NZ_JBPQTS010000063.1, from coordinate 20,833 downwards.
GTCCACGGCGAGGCGGGCTTCGTGAAGGAGCTCCGCCGCTACCTGCGCGTGGACCGCGAGGTTCCGCGCGAGCGGCTGTCGGTGTCGGGCTACTGGCGCCGGGGGCACGACGAGGACGGCTGGCAGGCCTCCAAGCGCGAGTGGAACCAGCAGGTCGAGGTCGAACAGGAAGGCGCGAAGGCGGCGTAGTCCCGCGAGCCCCTTCCCGTAGCCCCCACAGGGGTTTCGGGAAGGGGCGGGTCAGGGGAAAGCACCCCCGCCGCGACGGCGGGCACCCCCCCACCGGAGGTGACCGGCGGTGCCGCTCCGGGCCTCGGGCGTCGGGCCTCAGCCCACCGACGAGTACGCCACGACGCCCCGCAGCAAGCCGTCCACCGCGCGCCGCGCATTGCGCGCCACCGTGCTGTCCTCCTGCGGCGCCGCCGCGGCGATCTGGCCGAGGACGTCGATCAGCTGCTTGCACCACCGCACGAAGTCGCCCGCCGGCATGTCGACCTCCCGCAGGACCTCGTCCAGGCCGTGCCCGGACGCCCAGCGGTACGCGGCCCAGGCGAAGCCGAGGTCGGGCTCGCGCTGGCCGACCCCCTCCGCCTGGTTGATCTTGTGCTGTTCCTCCAGGGCGTCGAGCCGGCCCCAGATGCGGACCATCTCGCCGAGCGCTTCCTTCGCCGGCCCCGTCGGCAGCTTCGGGGGCGCCGCGTCGTCGGCCATGCGCGCCTCGAAGACGAGCGCCGAGGCGCACGCGGCCAGCTCGGCCGGCTTGAGCCCCTCCCACACGCCGTCGCGCAGGCACTCGGAGGCCAGCAGGTCCAGCTCGCCGTAGAGCCGGGCGAGCCGCTTGCCGTGCTCGGTGACCTCGTTCCCGTGCAGGTAGTCCAGGTCGGTCAGGAGGGCGCAGATGCGGTCGAAGGTGCGGGCGATGGTGTTCGTACGCCCCTCGATGCGGCGCTCCAGCTGGCGGGTGTCCCGCAGCAGCCGGTGGTAGCGCTCGGCCCAGCGGGCGTGGTCCTCGCGCTCGGCGCAGCCGTGGCACGGGTGGGCGCGCAGGGCGGCGCGCAGCCGGGCGATCTCGGTGTCGTCCGCGCCGGCCGCACGGGACCTGCGGTGCCGGTCGGGCACGATGTGGCCCGCCTTGGTGCGCAGCGCGGAGGCGAGGTCCCGGCGCGACTGCGGGGAGCGCGGGTTGAAGGACTTGGGGATCCGCATCCGCTCCAGCGGCTCCACGGGCACGGGGAAGTCCATCGGGGCGAGGCGCTTGACCTGCCGCTCGGCGGTGAGCACCAGCGGGCGCGGGCCGTCGTGGGCGTCGAAGCCCCGGTGGCGGTCGGCGCGGGCGGGCGGCACGCCGGGGTCGAGCACGAGGGCCAGGCCCGCGTACTTGCCGGTCGGGACGTGGATGACGTCACCGGGCTTGAGCCGCTCCAGGGCCGTCGCCGCGGCGGCGCGGCGCTGCACGGCGCCCTGCTTGGCCAGCTCGGTCTCGCGGTCCTTCAGCTCGCGGCGCATCCGGGCGTACTCCTCGAAGTCGCCCAGGTGGCAGGTGACGGCCTCGCGGTAGCCCGCCAGGCCCTCCTCGTTCTTCTGCACCTGCCGGGAGATGCCGACGACCGACTTGTCGGCCTGGAACTGCGCGAACGACGTCTCCAGGAGCTCGCGCGAGCGGTGCCGCCCGAACTGCGAGACGAGGTTGACCGCCATGTTGTACGACGGCTTGAAGCTGGAACGCAGGGGGTAGGTGCGGGTGCCGGCGAGGCCGGCGAGCGCGGCCGGGTCCATGGCGCGCTGCCACAGCACGACGGCGTGCCCCTCGACGTCGATGCCGCGCCGCCCGGCCCGGCCCGTCAGCTGGGTGTACTCGCCGGGCGTGATGTCCGCGTGCGTCTCGCCGTTCCACTTGACGAGCTTCTCCAGCACCACCGTGCGGGCCGGCATGTTGATGCCGAGGGCGAGCGTCTCGGTCGCGAAGACCGCCTTGACCAGGCCCTTGACGAAGAGCTCCTCCACGACCTCCTTGAAGGTCGGCAGCATGCCCGCGTGGTGGGCGGCGATGCCGCGCTCCAGGCCCTCCAGCCACTCGAAGTAGCCGAGGACGTGCAGGTCCTCGTCGGGGATGGCGGCGGTGCGCTCCTCGACGATCGAGCGGACCCGTGCCCGGGCCTCGTCGTCGTTGAGCCGCAGGCCGGCGTAGAGGCACTGCTGGACGGCGGCTTCGCAGCCGGCACGGCTGAAGATGAAGGTGATCGCGGGCAGCAGGCCCTCGGCGTCGAGGCGCTCGATGACCTCGGGGCGGCCGGGCGTCCAGATGCGGCTGCGCTGGCGGCGCTCGCGCTCGCGGTCGGCCTCGCGCACCATCTTGCCGCGGCGGCGCTCGCGCGGGTTGTAGGTGCGGCTGTTCTCCATGCGGGCCATGCGCAGCAGGTCGGGGTTGACCTCGCGGCGCGCGGCGCCGCGGCCGCCGTGGTCCGTCTCCTCCTCGAAGAGGTCGTACATCCGGCGGCCGGCGAGCACGTGCTGCCACAGCGGGACGGGCCGCTCCTCGGAGACGATCACCTCGGTGTCGCCGCGCACGGTGTCCAGCCAGTCGCCGAACTCCTCGGCGTTGGAGACGGTGGCCGAGAGGGAGACGAGGGTCACCGACTCCGGGAGGTGGATGATGACCTCCTCCCAGACGGCACCGCGGAAGCGGTCGGAGAGGTAGTGCACCTCGTCCATGACCACGTGGCCCAGGCCGATGAGGGCCTGGGAGCCCGCGTAGAGCATGTTGCGCAGGACCTCGGTGGTCATCACGAGCACCGGGGCGTCGGCGTTGACGCTGTTGTCGCCGGTCAGCAGGCCGACCTTGGCGGCGCCGTAGCGCTTGACGAGATCGCTGTACTTCTGGTTCGACAGCGCCTTGATGGGCGTCGTGTAGAAGCACTTGCGGCCCTGCGTGAGGGCCAGGTGGACGGCGAACTCGCCCACGATGGTCTTGCCCGAACCGGTCGGCGCGGCGACCAGGACACCCTTCCCGGCCTCCAGGGCCTTGCAGGCCTCTATCTGGAAGGGGTCCAGTTCGAATTCGTACATCTCGCGGAACGGTGCGAGCGCGGTGGCCTGCTCGGCAGCGCGCACCCTCGACAGGGCGTAGCGCTCAGCAGGGGACATGTCGTCGGTCATCTTGTCTACGAGCCTACCGGTGACCTGTGACAGCGCACCCGATCTTTTTCTCAGCCTTTTACGCAGCTCCGAGCAGGCGTACGGCCTCCGGCACGGTCTCCGCGGCCAGCGGCAGCGGACCGATGGGCTCCCCGTCCGCCCAGCCCGTGAGCCCGGTCGCGGACAGTGACACCTTGGCGGCGCGGTGCACGGTGACGGCCGGGTGGCCGAGGTGGGTGCCGCGGTAGACCCGGGGGAAGACCTTCAGCAGGGTGGTGCGGCTGCACGGGCCGACGACGGTGACGTCGAACAGCCCGTCGTCCATGCGCGCGCCCGCGCAGATGCGCATGCCCCCGCCGTAGGAGGAGCCGTTGCCGACCGCCACGAGGGTCGCCTCGATCTCCTGCTCGGGGCCGTCGTCCAGCCTGATCCGGTACGGGACGGGGCGCAGCGCGGCGAGCTCGGCGAGCAGCGCCACGTCGTAGCGCAGCCGGCCGGTGGGGAAGCGCATCCGGTTGCCGCGGTCGTTGACGCGCGAGTCGAAGCCGGAGGCGAGCACCGTGGCGAAGTACGTCCCGCCGGCCCGGCCGAGGTCCACCGGGCGGCCGCCGTCGTCCTTGAGCGAGCGGGCGATGAGCCGGCCGGCCGCCTCCGGGTCCCGGACGGGCAGCCCGGCGGCGCGGGCGAAGTCGTTGCCGGTGCCGGCGGCCACCACGCCGAGCGGGACGGGGGTGCCGGCGACGGCCCGCAGGGCCAGCGAGACCATGCCGTCGCCGCCGACGGCGATCAGCGCTCCGGTGCCGCCCGCCACGGCCTCGCGGGCGCGGCGCAGGGCGTCCGCGGCGTTCTCGCCGAGGACGGTGCGGACGGAGAACCCGGCGGCCCGCAGCGCCCGGGCGGCCGGCTGGGCGGCGGCCGCCCCGCGCCCGCGGCCTGCCGTCGGGTTGACGAAGAGCGTGATGTCGCTGGTCACCCGCCGGACACTAGCGGGTCGGGATGCGCCGCGGGGGGGCCGCTGCGTCAGCGGCCGCCCCGGGCGGTGTCCGGCTTCGTCCCCGGCGGGCGCCGGGTCAGGTCACGTCGTCGTAGCTGTTGCGGGCCGCGTGGCTGCGGCCGTCGTCGGACCGGTCGTGCAGGGCCGGCATCGGCTCGGAGTCGCCGACGGACTGCGGGGTCAGGTCCAGGGGGGCGGCTTCGTCGTCGGACAGCAGCCGGTCGGGGTTGCCGCGCGCACGGCGCTTGTCGTTGAGCATCGAGAAGCCGACGGCACCGAAGTACAGGATGATGATCGGCACGGCCAGGATGCACATGCCGAAGGGGTCAGTGCTGGGCGTCGCGATCGCGCCGAAGACGAAGACGCCCATGACGACGCCGCGCCACCACTTGACCATGGTCTTGCCCGTGACCATCCCGGCCACGTTCATCATCACCAGGAGCAGCGGCAGCTCGAAGGCGAGGCCGAAGACGAGGATCATCCGGACGGTGAAGTCGAGGATGTCGTCGAGATTGAGGGTGTTGGCCGCGGAATCGGGGGTGATCTGCAGCAGCACCCGCATGCTCATCGGCATGATCTCGTAGGCCAGCCAGGCACCGGCGACGAAGAGCGGGGCGGCCGTCACCACGAAGGCGACCGTGTACTTCTTCTCGTTCTTGTGCAGGCCGGGGGCGAGGAACGCCCACAGCTGGTAGAGCCAGATCGGCGAGGAGACGGTGACGCCCGCGAGGAGGCAGACCTTGACGACCGTGGTGAAGGGCGAGGCGACGCTGTTGAACACCACGACCGCGCAGTTGCCGCCATGGCTCGCGGCGAGGTCACGGCCGGGGCACTTGGGGACGGGGCTCGCCAGGAAGTCCATGAGCTGGTTCCTGTAGAAGGCCGCCACGATCGCGACCACGACGATCGCGAGGACCGCCTTGGCCAGCCTGTTGCGCAACTCACGCAGGTGCTCCGCGAGCGGCATCCGCCCCTCGGGGTCCTTCTCCTTCTTGCGGGCAGACTTGGGCAACCCACGTCCCTATCTCGTGCGGCAGACGGACGCCCCGCGGGCGGCCGCCTCGATCGTCCCTGAAAAAGTGCTGCTCAGCGCTGTTTCAGCGCTGCTCAGTGCTGCGTGGAGCGGTCGCTCGGCTCGGTGACCGGACGCGCGCCGGCCACATCGCCGGGAGCCGCCTTGATCGTACGCGGGGCCTGGCCGGCGGGCGGGTCGGCCGGGGCGGAGGCGTTGTCCTGGCCCTCCGACTTCATGGCCTTCGCCTCGCTCTTGAGGATGCGGGCGGACTTGCCGAGGGAACGCGCCATGTCCGGGAGCTTCTTCGCACCGAACAGCAGGACGATGACGACGAGAATGAGGATGATCTCGGGGGCGCCGAGCCTACCGAACATTTGCGTTTACCTTCTCACCGAGGCGGCATGGGGTGGGGTACTGCCGACTGATCGGACATTTGTCCATCAGCCGTACGGCAGCGATCGTAACGCGCAGGGGTAAACGCTGGGCAATCCCCTTGCGTACTCCCGGATGCGACCCCCCGCCTCGTCGCCGGGGCCGCCGAAACAGCGTACCGCCCGGTCTGCGACCCCAGGAGAGAGCGGGAGCGACGTTGTCAGAACCGCTCATTCCTGGCGCAAAGTGTGCACGGCCTGCGAGCTCGCCGCGGCGAGCGGCGTGGCGGCCCGCTCCAGGTCCTCCGCGGCCCGGCTGATCCGCTGCGAGCTCTCCGAGACCTGGCGCGCCAGCCGCCGCACTTCGACCAGCACCCGGGCGGCCAGCACCCCGAGGACGGCGATCCCCAGGAAGGCGAGGGCTACGGCGAGCATGGGCCAGAACATGGGACGAACCTATCGGGATGCGGAGGACGAAGGAACCAACGGCGAAAATGGCCAAAAAAGGCGGGTTGGCAGGTGGGAGGACTCAGACCGTCGAGTGCAGCCGCAGCGTACGCACCCCGCCGCCGGTCAGCAGCTCGACGATCCGCTCCCCCGCCGGCTTGCGCACCGCGGAACCGCAGTCCGGGCAGGTGAAGGAGTAGAAGGTGGTCCGCCGGCTGCCGCCGATCGCGAGCCGCAGCGCGCTCGCGGCGAGCTCGAAGCGGCCGCGGCAGTCGGGGCAGGCCGCCTTGAACATCGCGGCCACCGGCACTCTCCCCTCCATCGCGTCCACCCTCACTCCCCGTACGCCGCGAGGGCCTCGCGGGCCGCGTCCCGCGCGCTGACCGCCAGAGCGGCCGGCGAGACGATCCGCCCGTCGCCGCCGAGCCGCAGCGCGAGGCGGCGCAGCGAGGCCGGATCCGGGGTGCGCAGCGTGATCCGCAGGCCGCCGTCGGGCCGCTCCTCGGCGCTGTCGTGCGGGTAGTACTCGGCGACCCAGCGGCCGCCCGGGCCCACCTCGATCACGACCTCGGGGTCCTCCGCGGCCGGCTGCACCAGCCCCTCGGACAGGTCCCGCAGCTCGACCGGCGGGGGATCGGACGGCTCGTCGAGCAGCCGGATTTCGGCCACCCGGTCCAGGCGGAAGGTGCGCCGGGCCTCCGACAGCCGGCACCACGCCTCCATATAGGTGTGGCCCACGACGAACAGCCGGACGGGATCGACCTCGCGCTCGGTGAGCTCGTCGCGCGCGGGCGAGTAGTACTTGATCCACACGCGGCGGCGCTCGGCGATCGCCCGGTCGACGTCGGCGAAGACGCCGCCCTCGGACTCGAACGTCACCGACAGCCGGGAGCTCGCGCCCGCCGCCTCGCCGGCCGCGGCCTCGATCTTCGCGGTGGCCCGCACCAGCGCCTGCCGGTCGCTCTCGCGCAGCCCCGGCAGCGTGGCCACCGCGCGGGCGGCCACCAGCAGGGCGGTGGCCTCGTCCGCGGCCAGCCGCAGGGGCTCGCCCGTGCTGCTGCCCGAGGCGTCCGGGTTGTGCCACCAGATGCGGTCGCCGTCGGTGTCGATGTCGAGCAGGTCACCGCCGCGGAAGCTGGTGCCGCACATCGGCAGGACGTCGAGGTCGCCGATCAGCTCGTCCTCGGTGATCCCGAAGGCGCGCGCGACGTCGGTGACCCGGGCGCCGGGGCGCTCCCGCAGATAGGTGACCAGCGACAGCATCCGCCGCGTCTGGTCAATGGCGTTTCCGGCCATCAGAAGTCGGTCCGTTCCTCTCAGCCCTCGTCGCGGGCCCCTCGGCCCGTATCCGCTGTCTCAGCCCTTGGCCACGGCGCGCAGCCGGTCGAGCACCTCGGCCCGCAGCTCCGCCGGCTCCAGCACCACCACGTCCGGGCCGAATTCCACGAGCCAGGCGTCCAGCCCGTGCCCGCAGGGGATCTCCAGCTCGTCCCAGCCGTCGCCCAGCTCGCAGGTGGCCAGGGCCCGGGCCCGCAGGGGATATCCGTGGTCCGCCCGCACCTTGATCCGGGCCGTGCCCGTGGCCGTCTCACCGGCCCAGCGCTCGACGGTCTCGCGGACCGTCACGTGGTCGGGGACCGGCGCGGTGAAGGGGATGCCCCGCGAGCGCACCTTGCCGGTGATCCGGGAGAGCCGGAAGACGCGCTCGGCCTTGCGGTCGCGGTCCCAGCCCGCCAGGTACCAGTGGCCGCGCCAGCACTCCAGCGTCCACGGCTCGACGTGCCGCTGCTCGGGGCGGGCCGAGTTCGCCTTGCGGTAGTCGAAGACCACGGGGCGGCGGTCGCGCGCCGCCAGCATCAGCGGCTCGAAGGCCGCCTCGTGGACGGGGATCCGCGTCTCCAGGGCGCTGTTGCCGTAGACGTCCTCCGCGAGCGGCATCCCTGCCGCGCGCAGTTTCTGCAGCGCCCCGCTGGCCGCGGCGGCCAGGCGGGCCTGCTGCCACACGCTGGCGGCCAGGCCCAGGGCGGCCGCCTCCTCGACGTCCAGCGTGATGGCGGGCAGACGGTTGCTGTCGCGGCGGGCCAGATAGCCGGTCTCGCCGTCGAGGCTCTCCACCGTCTCGATGATCAGGCCGAGCTCGCGCAGGTCGTCCTTGTCGCGCTCGAACATGCGGTTGAAGGCGTCATCGCTGCCGGCGGCGTGGTCCGGGGTCCCGGAGGCCGTACCGCTCCCCGGCCCGAAGGCTTCGAGGTAGGCCTCGATGGAGCCCCTGAGCTCCCGCTTGCTCAGCGGACGGCGCGTCCCCAGCAGGCACAGCGCCAGGTTCATCAGCCGCTCGGCCTTGGCAATCGCCATCGACGCCCTCTCTACTTGTGCTCTCAACCGCTGACCGTACCGCTCCGGCCTGCAAGCGCAAAAGCCGAGGCCCCCACGCCTGCGGGCGTGGGGGCCTCGGTCCGCGAAGAACGCGAAGAACGCGGAGAACGCGAAGAAGAGCGTCAGCCCTTGACGGCGACCAGGTCGCAGACGAAGATCAGCGACTCGCCCGGGGCGATGCGGCCGCCACCGGCGCCGCGGTCGCCGTAGGCCATGTGCGGCGGGATGACCAGCTTGCGGCGGCCACCGACCTTCATGCCCTGGATTCCCTTGTCCCAGCCCTCGATGACCTGGCCGGCGCCGAGCTGGAACTCCAGCGGCGTGCCACGGTTCCAGCTGGCGTCGAACTCCTCGCCGGTGGAGAAGGCCACGCCCACGTAGTGGACCTTGGCCAGCTGGCCGGCCTTGGCGACCTCGCCGTCGCCCTCCCAGACCTCCGTGATCTCCAGGTCGGTGGGCGCCGGGCCCTCGGGGAAGTCGATCTCGGGCTTGTCGATGCTCACGAAAGTGCTCCTACGAACGAATCTTGTAGACAACCGTGCAAGTCTGGCAGATCCCGGTAGGAGATCAGACCTTGCCCACGATGTCGACGACGAAGACCAGTGTGTTCTTGTCCAGGCCGCTGCCGGCCTGGCCCTCGTAGCCCAGCTTCGGCGGGATCACCAGCTCGACGCGGTCGCCCACGTGCTTGCCGACCAGGCCCTTGTCCCAGCCCTGGACGACCGAGCCGGTGCCGATCTGGAAGCTCGTCGCACCCGAGTGGTCCCAGGAGGAGTCGAACTTCTTGCCGTCCTCCCACTTCACACCGGTGTACTGGGCGATCAGCCCCTCGCCCGCCTTGATCTCCGGGCCGTTGCCCTTGATCAGCACCTGCTCCTTGAGGTCCGAGGGAGCCTTGGTGTCCTTGGGGATGGTGATCTCCGCGGCCTTCTGCGGGAGCACCTTCACCTCGGGCATGCCCTCGTCCGGCTTCGCCTGCTCGCCCTTGACCTCGCTCTTCGGGTCGACCTTCCGGGCACCGGCGATGTCGACGACCCAGACCAGGCCGTCCTCCGGGTCCAGGCCCAGCTGCGGGTTGACCTGCTCGCCGATGGTCTCCTTCACGGTGCCCACGACCTCGACGCGGCTGCCGGCCCGCTGGCCGATCACGGCGTCCGCCACCTTGGCGGGCACCTGCTGCCCCGGCTGCCCCGCCGCGAAGACGTCCTGGCGGCGCACGTCCTTGCCGGCCGGCGTCTGCCCCTGGCTCGACCACGAGCCGCCCAGCGGCTTGTCGTCCTTCATGCTCTGCACCGCGAAGTCGAGCCGGACGAACGTGCCCTTCTCGACCTTGTCGCCCTTGCCCTCGGACAGCGTCTTGACCTCGAGCTCGTCGCCCGGCTTCGCACCCTTCTCCACCGAGATCTCGGGCTTCTGGCCGAAGTCCCCCTTCACCGACACCTTGGCGCCGGACGAGCCTTCGTCGTCACCGCACGCGGCGGCGGAGAACAGCAGGACAGGCACGGCCAGCGCCGCGGCCAGGCGACGCGTGTTCATCGTGAGCTTCATCAGTCCAACTCGGGCTAGGGGGGTGGCTGAGCAGTCCCGCCACTCTACGGCCTGATCCTGTGCGATCAACCCTGCCCGACACGGCAGTGGGCCGGGCCCCGCGGCCCGGCGCACCCCCGCCCGCTCACATGCCGGCGATCAGCTTCTCCACCCGGTCGTCCACCGACCGGAAGGGGTCCTTGCACAGCACCGTCCGCTGCGCCTGGTCGTTGAGCTTCAGGTGCACCCAGTCGACCGTGAAGTCGCGCCGCTGCTCCTGCGCGCGGCGGATGAAGTCGCCCCGCAGCCGGGCGCGGGTGGTCTGCGGGGGCACGGACTTGCCCTCGAAGATCTTGAGGTCGTTGCACACCCGGGCCGCCTGGCCGCGCTTCTCCAGCAGGTAGTACAGCCCGCGGCGGCGGTGGATGTCGTGGTACGCGAGGTCTATCTGGGCGACCCGCGGGTGCGACATGGTGATGTTGTTCTTCGCCCGGTAGCGCTCGATGAGCTGGTACTTCATCACCCAGTCGATCTCCGTGGAGATGCGGTCCAGGTCCTCGTCCCGGACGGCCTCCAGGGTGCGGCCCCACAGCTCCAGGACCCGCTCCACCGTGCCCGTGCGGATGCCGCGGCGCTCGCAGAAGTCCACGGCCTTCTCGTAGTACTCCTGCTGGACCTCCAGGGCCGAGGCCTCGCGCCCGCTCGCGAGCCGGACCTTCCGCCGGCCCGTGATGTCGTGGCTGACCTCGCGGATGGCCCGGATGGGGTTCTCCAGCGTGAGGTCCCGCATGACCGTGCCCGCCTCGATCATGCGCAGCACCAGGTCCGTCGCGCCGACCTTCAGCAGCATCGTCGTCTCGGACATGTTGGAGTCGCCGACGATGACGTGCAGGCGGCGGTAGCGCTCGGCGTCGGCGTGCGGCTCGTCCCGGGTGTTGATGATCGGGCGGGAGCGGGTGGTCGCCGAGCTGACCCCCTCCCAGATGTGCTCCGCGCGCTGGCTGACGCAGTAGACCGCGCCACGGGGCGTCTGCAGGACCTTCCCCGCGCCGCACAGCAGCTGCCGCGTCACCAGGAACGGGATGAGGATGTCCGCGAGACGCGAGAACTCCCCGTGCCGCGCGACGAGGTAGTTCTCGTGGCAGCCGTAGGAGTTCCCGGCGGAGTCGGTGTTGTTCTTGAAGAGGTAGACGTCGCCCGCGATGCCCTCCTCGTGCAGGCGCCGCTCGGCGTCGACGAGCAGGCCCTCGAGGATCCGCTCCCCCGCCTTGTCGTGGGTGACCAGCTCGACCACGCTGTCGCACTCCGGCGTTGCGTACTCCGGGTGCGAACCCACATCCAGGTAAAGACGCGCTCCGTTGCGCAGGAAGACGTTGCTGCTGCGGCCCCAGGAAACGACACGGCGGAAGAGGTAGCGCGCCACTTCGTCAGGCGACAGCCGGCGCTGTCCCCTGAAGGTGCACGTGACGCCGTACTCGTTCTCCAGCCCGAAAATGCGGCGGTCCATGCCTGAACATTACGCCTGATGCCCTGCGCTGAAACCGGGTTCGACCGCACCGTTCCGATCATTTTCCGACCGGGCCACGATGGGCGAGGGGGTCGCGGGAGCCTGCAGCGAGCGCCGTGCCGTCAGCATGACGAGCAGAGCGGCCACGCCGCAGCCCACGGCCACCAGGAAGCCCGCGCGGATGCCGGACTGCTGGAGCGCCGGGCCCGCGAAGGCGGTGCCGATGGCCGCGCCCACGCCGAAGGAGGTCACGAGCCAGGAGAACGCCTCGGTCACGGTGCCGCGCAGCGCGTGCCGGTCCACGACGACGAAGGCACAGGCCAGGCAGGGCGCCAGGAAGACGCCGGCCACACCGGCGAAGACCGTCATCAGCACGGTGCCGGGCACCAGCAGCAGCGGCAGGTAGCACAGGGCGAGGCCGGTGACGAGCAGCCGCAGCCGCTGCTCGGGGGTGCCGGGCCACTGGCGGTGACCGTAGACGGTGCCGCCGACGAAGGCGCCGACGCCGACCGCGGAGAGCAGGTAGCCGGCGACGTTGCCGTCGTGGTGGGCCTCGCCGTAGGCCACCGCGGAGACGGCGATCGAGCCGAGCGCGGAACCGATGAAGAAGAACGTGCCGAGCAGCACGAGCAGGCCGCGCGAGCGCAGGGCGCCCAGCCAGTGCGCCTCACGGGGCGCGCTGCGCCACTCGCGCGAGGGCGGCGAGGTGACCACGGCGAGCGCGCCGAGGGCGCCCAGAGCGTTGATCACGAACAGCGCGCCGGCCGGGGACCACGCGCTCACCAGCGCGGTGATGATCAGCGGCCCGACGACGTACATCACCTCCTGGGCGATGGCGTCGAGGGAGTACGCGGCGTGGATGCGCTCCTCGCTCTTGAGGACCGAGGGCCACAGGGCCCGCAGCCCGCCCTCCAGCGGCGGCGTGAAGAAACCGGACACCACCATGGCCGCGTATGCTAGGGCGACGGGCTCCAGTCCCACGGCGGCGAAGGCCGTCATGCCGAGCGCGGCCAGCAGGGCCGACGGCAGCATGACCCGCGGCTGGCCGTAGAGGTCGACGGCCCGGCCCAGCAGCGGCTGCCCCACCGCGTTCGCCACGCCGTAGACGGCGGAGAGCGCCGAGGCCAGCGCGAGACTGCCGCCCTCCGCACGGACGAAGAGGACGATCGCGAGCGCGGCCGTGGCATTCGGCAGACGGCCCACCAGCGTGCCTGTGAGCAGGCGCGCGGCGTGCCGCGTTCTGAGCATCTCGCCGTAGCCGGCCGCCATCGGTGACTTCCTCTCTTCCCCGAGCCTCGGGTTTTACGTATAACGTGAGGCGTCATACGTATCATGGCCGCAGCCTGCGGGTCCAACCGCCGCGGGCTGCGGCACCAGGGGAGGCACCGACAGTGACCAGCGGTGAAGAGACAGGGCAGCGCCGCGACGAGAGGTGGCCCACGGCCCGCGGCCCCCGCGCCGGGGCCCGCGCCACCAGCCGCGACGTCGCCCGGGCGGCGGGCGTCTCCCAGGCCACGGTCTCCCTCGTCATGGGCGAGAAATGGCGGGGCCGGGTCTCCGAGCGCACCGCCGAGGCCGTCCGCTCCGCCGCCCGGAGCCTGGGCTACCGCCCCAACCTCGCCGCGCGCGACCTGCGCCTCGGCCGCACCCGCACGGTCCTGCTCGTCGTCCCCGCGCTCACCAACGAGTTCTTCGCCCGGGTCCACACCGGAGCCGCCCGGGTGGCCCGCGAGCACGGCCTCGGCGTCGTCCTCTACCTCTCCCCCGAGGGCACCGGCCCGGCCCGCGACCCGTTCGCCTCGGCCAGCGCCACCCTCGACGGCGTCCTCGCCTCCTCGATGGCCGCCGAGGCGCTCGGCGCCATCCGGGGCGGCGGGCTCCCGCTCGTCATGCTCGACAGCGACCCCGGGCGCGAGGGCGCCTCCGCCACCGTCAACCCCGACATCGCCGACGGCATGCGCCAGGTCGCGGAGCACCTGCTGGGCCTCGGCCACCGGCGGTTCCTGCACCTCGCCTCGGACATCGACACCTGGACCTTCCGCGTCCGCGCGCAGGCCCTGGCCGAGGCCCTGCGCGGTACGGAGGGCGCGGCCGTGCGCACGGAGCGGGCGCCCCTCACCGTCGCCGACGGGCTGCGCGCCACCGAAAAAGCCCTCGCCGAGCCCGGCCACCGCCCCACCGCGATCATCTGCGACGACGACGTCCTCGCGGCGGGCGCGTGCAAGGCCGCCCGGCGGCTGGGGCTGCACGTGCCCGTCGACCTCTCCGTCACCGGCTTCACCGACCTGGCTCTCGCCACGGCCGTCGAGCCGGAGCTCACCACCGTGCAGCTGCCGGCCGAAGCGGTCGGCGAGGCCGGCATGCGCGCGCTCGTGGCCGTCCTCGACGGGCGGCCGCCGGCCCCCGAGGCGCTGCCGGTCCGCCTGGTCACCCGCGGCACCACGGCTCACGCCCGCCCGTAGCACCCGGGCGGCAAAGCCGTGGGCCCCGGCGGGAGAACCCGACGGGGCGCACGGCGCGACAGCAGGAAGAAAAAATCGGCTCTCGGAATCGGCTCCGGGAATCAGCTCTCGGAGGAGGCGGCTCCGCCCTCCTCGGACGAGCCCTCCGGCTCCGCACCGGCCTCGGCGGCACCGGCCTCTGCGCCTCCGGCGGACGTGCCCTCCTCCAGCAGGCGCGAGAGCTGACGGCCCAGCAGCCGCTTGAACTTGCGCTGCTGCGGACGCGTCCGGTCGAGGACGGCGACCTCCAGCTGCTCGGCGGTCAGCGTGCGCTCACCGCCGTTGTTGTCACGGGTCAGGGACTCGACCGCGAGCTTCAGCGCCTCCGAGAGGGTCATGCCGTCGCGGTGCCGCTGATCGAGGTAGTTGCTGATCTGATCGGCATTGCCACCGATCGCGACCGAGCCGTGCTCGTCCACGATCGAGCCGTCATGCGGCAGCCGGTAGATCTGGTCGTCCTCGGGGCCCGCGCCGACCTCGGCGACGATCAGCTCGACCTCGTAGGGCTTCTCGGCCGCGCTGGAGAAGATCCCGCCCAGCGTCTGCGCGTAGACGTTGGCCAGGCCGCGGGCCGTGACGTCGTCCCGGTCGTAGGTGTAACCGCGCAGGTCCGCGTAGCGCACGCCGCCGATGCGCAGGTTCTCGAATTCGTTGTACTTGCCGACCGCCGCGAAGGCGATCCGGTCGTAGATCTCGCTGACCTTGTGCAGGGCCCGGGACGGGTTCTCGGCAACGAAGACAACGCCATCGGTGTACTGGAGCACCACGACACTGCGGCCGCGCGCGATGCCCTTGCGGGCGTACTCGGCGCGGTCGGCCATGGCCTGCTGAGGTGATACGTAGAACGGCGTCGACACCGGTTATCCGTCCCTTTCTGTCAATGCGGGGTACATGGCTCGGGCCTCAGAGGAGGGCGGCCCGGGGGCCGTCCGGCTCCTGGAGCCGCCGGTCGTGGATCGCCCGGACGATCTCGGAGCACTCCGCCTCGGTGAGCTTTCGGAACCCCTCGTCGGTGATGACGGTGACGATCGGATAGATGCGCCGCGCAAGATCCGGCCCGCCGGTCGCGGAGTCGTCGTCGGCGGCGTCGTAGAGCGCCTGGACGACGAGCGTGAGGGTCTGACTCTCCGTCAGGTCCTCCCGGAAGAGCTTCTTGAGGGACCCCCGGGCGAAGACCGAGCCCGAGCCGGTGGCGGCGAAGCCGTGCTCCTCCGAGCGCCCGCCGGTCACGTCGTAGGAGAAGATCCGGCCCTTCTGGCGGTCCACGTCCCAGCCGGCGAAGAGCGGCACCACGGCCAGGCCCTGCATGGCCATGCCGAGATTGCCGCGGATCATCGTCGACAGCCGGTTCGCCTTGCCCTCCAGCGAGAGCTGGACGCCTTCGACCTTCTCGAAGTGCTCCAGCTCCAGCTGGAAGAGCTTGACCATCTCCACGGCCAGGCCGGCCGTGCCGGCGATGCCCACCGCCGAGTACTCGTCGGCCGGGAAGACCTTCTCGATGTCACGCTGGGCGATGACGTTGCCCATCGTGGCCCGCCGGTCACCGGCCAGCACCACACCGCCGGGGAACGACGCCGCGACGATCGTCGTGCCGTGGGGGATCTCGACGGCACCCTGCACCGCGGGGAGCGGCCGGTTGCCCGGGAGCAGCTCCGGGGAGTGCGAGGCCAGGAAATCCATGAACGACGAGGAGCCGGGGGTCAGGAAGGCAGCCGGCAGACGCCCGGTGCTACGAGTGTTGGCTTCCACACGTTTCCTTCCACGTATGCAGCGGCGCGCCCCATGACGTCCGCTCGATCCTTGAACTGCCCCAGGGCCGCGTCGGAGCTGAGGCACAGTACGCCACGGACCTTACCGGTCCCATGATCACGATCTGCAGGCGCCGGCAGCCGCCTACTCGCCACCCTTTTGCACGAAGCTCCGGACGAAGTCCTCGGCGTTCTCCTCGAGGACGTCGTCGATCTCGTCCAGCACGGAGTCGACGTCGTCCGACAGCTTCTCCTGCCGTTCCTTGAGGTCCTCCGAGACCTGCGCGTCCTGCGCCTGCTCCTCGACGTCCTCTGTGGATCGCGTGGCCTTCTGCTGACCGCCGCCGGTGTCCTTGGTCGCCATATCCCTCACCCCGCTCGGTTCGACGTACAAGATCGGACGTACTCAGTCGTACTCAGCCCTGCAAGATCAGACCCTACAAGCAGGGTCCGACATCGGCCCTGTACTTGCTACAACGTCCCGGAACCACGGTGATGATTCCCTGAACGCCGTCCTCTCAGACCTGCTCAGCCCCCGGAGAGCACCCGGACCAGCTCCTCCGCGGTGCGGCAGCGGTCCAGGAGCTCCTTGACGTGGTTGCGCGTGCCACGCAGTGGCTCCAGGGTGGGCACCCGCTGCAGGGAGTCACGGCCCGGGAGGTCGAAGATCACCGAGTCCCAGGAGGCCGCGGCCACGTCGTCCGCGTACTGTTCCAGGCAGCGGCCGCGGAAGTAGGCCCGCGTGTCCTCGGGCGGGACCGTGCGGGCGCGCTCCACCTCGGTCTCCTCCAGCAGCCGCTTCATCTTGCCGCGGGCCGCGAGACGGTTGTACAGGCCCTTGTCGGCCCGGACGTCCGCGTACTGCAGGTCCACCAGGTGCAGGCGGGCCGCGTCCCAGCCCAGGCCGTCGCGGCGGCGGTAGCCCTCCAGGAGCTCCCGCTTGGCCACCCAGTCCAGCTCGCCGGACAGGCTCATCGGATCGTGCTCCAGCCGGTTCAGCACGTCCTCCCAGCGGCCGAGCACGTCCTTGGTCTGCTCGTCGGCGTTCGCCCCGAAGCGGTTCTCGACGTACTTGCGGGCCAGCTCGCAGTACTCCATCTGGAGCTGGACGGCGGTGAGCGTGCGGCCGCTGCGGAGCGTGATCAGGCGCTGCAGAGTGGGGTCGTGGCTGACCTGGTGGAGGGTGCGCACGGGCTGGTCGACGGCGAGGTCGGAGACGATGAAACCGTCCTCGATCATGGACAGGACCAGGGCGGTCGTGCCCAGCTTGAGGTAGGTCGAGATCTCCGAGAGGTTCGCGTCGCCGATGATCACGTGGAGCCGGCGGTACTTCTCGGCGTCGGCGTGCGGCTCGTCGCGGGTGTTGATGATCGGCCGCTTGAGGGTGGTCTCCAGGCCGACCTCGACCTCGAAGTAGTCCGCGCGCTGACTGAGCTGGAAGCCGTGCTCGTGGCCGTCCTGGCCGATGCCGACGCGGCCGGCGCCGGTGACGACCTGGCGGGAGACGAAGAAGGGCGTCAGGTGGCGCACGATGTCCGAGAAGGGGGTCTCCCGCTTCATCAGGTAGTTCTCGTGGGTGCCGTAGGAGGCGCCCTTGTTGTCGGTGTTGTTCTTGTAGAGGTGGATCGGCTGGGCTCCGGGCAGCTGGGCGGCGCGCTCGGCGGCCTCGGCCATGATCCGCTCGCCGGCCTTGTCCCACAGGACGGCGTCCCGGGGATTGGTGATCTCCGGGGAGCTGTACTCGGGGTGGGCGTGGTCGACGTAGAGTCGCGCGCCGTTGGTCAGGATGACGTTGGCGAGGCCGATGTCCTCGTCCGTGAGCTGGCTGGAGTCCGCGGCTTCGCGGGCGAGGTCGAAGCCGCGGGCGTCCCGCAGCGGGTTCTCCTCCTCGAAGTCCCAGCGGGCGCGTCGCGCCCGGTGCATCGCCGCGGCGTAGGCGTTGACGATCTGGGACGAGGTGAGCATGGCATTGGCGTTCGGGTGACCGGGGACGGAGATCCCGTACTCCGTCTCAATGCCCATTACTCGCCGTACGGTCATGCGGCCCTCCTTGCCCGGCGGCGCCCCCTGGTGGGGTCGGCGCTCAAGTACCGCTGCGCATCCGGTCCGTGTCCGGCCCTCGATCCCCCATCGCGCTGTGCGGCGGTATCGAAGAGCCTAGAACGGCTTTGCGGCGGTGGGGAGATCATTACAGTCATTGCTCCGGTTCGTGGCGTACCCGGGCCATGGACGCTCCCCGTGGCGAAATACCGGCGGGATTCCTGACGGAACCCGGCGGAAATCGACGCGGGCGGCGGGAAAAACACGTCCGGCCGCGGTTGTCCCGGGGTGTGCCCCCGCCAGGGCGGGGGCGGGACATCCGCAGCCGGACGGCGGTACTACAGGTACTGGCCGGTATTGGCCACCGTGTCGATGGAGCGGCCGGTGTCGGCGCCCTGCTTCCCGGTGACGAGGGTGCGGATGAAGACGATCCGCTCGCCCTTCTTGCCGGAGATCCGGGCCCAGTCGTCCGGGTTGGTGGTGTTGGGCAGGTCCTCGTTCTCCTTGAACTCGTCGACGCAGGCGGCGAGCAGGTGGGAGACGCGCAGACCCTTCTGGTTGTGGTCGAGGAAGGCCTTGATGGCCATCTTCTTCGCCCGGTCCACAATGTTCTGGATCATGGCGCCGGAGTTGAAGTCCTTGAAGTAGAGGACTTCCTTGTCGCCATTGGCGTAGGTGACCTCGAGGAAGCGGTTCTCCTCGGACTCGGCGTACATCTGCTCGACGACCGACTGGATCATGCCCGCCACGGCGGCCCTGGAGTCACCGCCGTGCTCGGTGAGGTCGTCCGCGTGGATGGGCAGGGTCGCGGTCAGGTACTTCGAGAAGATGTCCTTGGCGGCCTCCGCGTCCGGGCGCTCGATCTTGATCTTCACATCGAGGCGGCCGGGGCGCAGGATCGCCGGGTCGATCATGTCCTCCCGGTTGGAGGCGCCGATCACGATCACGTTCTCCAGGCCCTCGACGCCGTCGATCTCGGAGAGGAGCTGGGGGACGATCGTGTTCTCCACGTCCGAGCTGACCCCGGAGCCGCGGGTGCGGAAGAGGGAGTCCATCTCGTCGAAGAAGACGATGACCGGGGTGCCCTCGCTCGCCTTCTCCCGGGCGCGCTGGAAGATCAGCCGGATGTGCCGCTCGGTCTCGCCGACGTACTTGTTGAGGAGCTCGGGGCCCTTGATGTTGAGGAAGAAGCTCTTCCCCGCGGGCTTGCCGGTGACCTCGGCGACCTTCTTGGCAAGGGAGTTGGCGACGGCCTTGGCGATGAGCGTCTTGCCGCAGCCGGGCGGGCCGTACAGCAGCACGCCCTTGGGCGGCCGCAGTTCGTGCTCCTTGAAGAGGTCGGGGTAGAGGTAGGGGAGCTCGACCGCGTCGCGGATCAGCTCGATCTGGTTCCCCAGACCGCCGATCTTGGTGTAGTCGATGTCCGGGACCTCTTCGAGGACGAGTTCCTCGACCTCGCTCTTCGGGATGATCTCGTAGACGTAGCCGGATCGGGGTTCGAGGAGCAGGGCGTCCCCGGGGCGGATGGTGGTGTCCAGCAGCGGCTCGGCGAGCCTCACCACCCGCTCCTCGTCGGTGTGCCCGATGACCAGGGCGCGCTCGCCGTCCTCGAGGATCTCCTTGAGGGTGACGATGTCCCCGGCTCGTTCGAACTCCATGGCTTCGACCACGTTGAGCGCTTCGTTGAGCATGACCTCCTGGCCCCGCCGGAGGTCCTCCAGGCCGACGCTCGGGCTGACGTTCACCCGGAGCTTGCGGCCCCCGGTGAAGATGTCGGCCGTGTTGTCGTCGTTGGCCTTGAGGAAGACCCCGAAGCCGGCCGGCGGCTGCGCGAGCCGGTCGACCTCCTCCTTGAGGGCGACGATCTGGTCGCGCGCCTCGCGGAGGGTGTTGGCGAGCCGCTCGTTCTGAGCGGACACTCCGGCCAGGTTGGTCTGGAGCTCGACGATCCGCTCTTCGAGAATCCTCGTGTGACGCGGAGAGTCGGCGAGCTTGCGCCGCAGGACGGCGATCTCCTGCTCGTAATAGGCAACCTGGCTCGCGAGGTCGTCGGACGCTCGTCCCGGCCGGATGCCGCGGTTCATGTCGTCGTCGTGGGCTGCCACGGTCCTCACCTCCTCCAAGGGGAGCTGGACGCTTCCTGACCCTACCTGGGCCGGTGCAGGTTGAAACCCCTAGATCACAAACCCGGTCGGAGTGTGTCCGATCTTCACCCTTGCGCACGTCCCCACAGCAGGGGAATACCCACCCATCAACATCGGAAAGCGGGCGGTTGTATCGTCGAGTCGGTCAACACCCGTCAGGGCTGGCTCCAATTGATTCACGTACGCAGGAAACGGCAGGGCGAGATGACCGTGCAGAACGACGACCGCGCGGAGGCGGCCGGGTCTCCGGCGGCCCCGGAGGCCACGGCGACCGGGGCGGACGGCCCGGGTGCGGCCCCGGAGGCGGACGGCCAGGGCGGCGAGGCCCTGGAGGTCTGGATCGACCAGGACCTGTGCACGGGGGACGGCATCTGCGCCCAGTACGCGCCGGAGGTCTTCGAGCTGGACATCGACGGCCTGGCGTATGTGAAGAGCGCCGACGACGAGCTGCTGCAGGAGCCGGGCGCGACGACGCCCGTACCGCTCCCCCTGCTCACGGATGTCCGTGACTCCGCCAAGGAGTGCCCGGGCGACTGCATTCATGTCCGGCGCATTTCGGACAAGGTGGAGATCTACGGCCCGGACGCCGGGTAACGGCTCACACACTCCCCGCTACGGGCATCGGCCGCAGGACGAACTTGCCGCTCTTCCAATGCCATTCGACGGTCCGGCGCCTGTCCGGGCAGCAACGCGGCACGCTCGGGGCGGAGTAGCCGAGCAGAGTGGCCGAAACGGTGCCCTGGGTGACGGTGAGACCGGTGACGGTCATCTGCTCCCGGGGATCCACGAGCGTGGCCAGGACGCGCGGCCGCTCGCCCGGTCCGCGGGGCGCGGCGAGGACGTAGACGCCGCTGGGCGGGGTGCCGCCTCCTGCGCGGCAGCGCACCACGGCGACCGTCTCGAGCCGGCCGTCGCCGTCGAGGTCGCTCGTGACCTGCTGGACGACATCGGGCCCGCCGCCGGGGCCGCAGCGCAGGGGGAAGCGGGCCGCGAGCGGGCCGGGGGCCTTCGGGGTCCCGGCGGCCGCC
>NZ_JBPQTS010000062.1:0-38946 GCF_051386455.1 Streptomyces sp. URMC 124 | reverse complement strand
GGACGGGCGCGAGGAGGGCGGCGGCCCGGCGGGCGGCGCCCTCGGTCTTGATCCGCTCGGGGGTCAGCAGGTCGGCCGCGGCTGCGCCTGGTCGGCTTCGGCCTCACGCTCGTCCTGCTCGTCTTCACCGTCCGGCTGCTGCAGGTGCAGGCGTTCGACGCGAGCGCCTACGCGGCCCGCGCCAACGTCAACCGCTACATCCCCGTCACCCTGGCCGCGGAGCGCGGCACCGTCACCGACCGCTCCGGCATCGACCTGGCCACCACCGTCGACGCCTACGACATCACCGCCGCGCCCGACCTGCTGACCCCCGAGCGGATCAAGACCGAGGGCGCCGCCCGCCGGGCCGCCGCCCTCCTCGCGCCCGTCCTCGGCGAGCGGCCCTCGGTGCTGGAGCAGAAGCTCACCGCCAACCCCAAGTCGAAGTACGTCGTCCTCGCCCGCCGGCAGACCCCCAAGGTCTGGAACCGCATCAAGGAGCTGAAGAAGGCGTCCGCGGCCAAGGCACAGGGCAAGGAGGGCGCCGACGTCCTCGCCGGGGTCAACAGAGAACCGCACAGCAAGCGCGTCTACCCCAACGGCGGCCTCGCGGCCGGGATACTGGGTTTCGTGAACGCGGAGGGCCGCGGGGGCGGCGGTATCGAGGCCCAGTACGACCGTGTCCTCGCGGGCCGGGACGGCAAGCTCGTCTACGCTCAGTCCGGCGGCCGCCAGGTGCCCACCGGCGACGTCAAGGAGCAGCCCGCGGTGCCCGGCTCGGACATCGAGCTGACCATCGACCGGGACATCCAGTGGGCGGCCCAGAGCGCCATCACCCGGCAGGTGCAGGAGTCCGGGGCCGACCGCGGCTACGTCGTCGTCCAGGACAACCGCACCGGCGAGATCCTGGCCATGGCCAACGCCCCCGGCTACGACCCGAACGACCTCGCCCACGCCGACAGCGCCGCCCTCGGCAACGCCGCCCTGCAGGACGCCTACGAGCCCGGCAGCGTCAGCAAGGTGATGACCATGGCCGCCGTCCTGGAGGAGGGCGCCGCGACCGCGGGAACGCACGTCGAGGTGCCCAACCGCCTGCCGCGCGCCGACCGCTCCTTCGCCGACGACGTCGACCACGCGACCTGGCACCTGACCCTCAACGGCGTGCTCGCCAAGTCCAGCAACATCGGCACCATCCTCGCCGCCGAGCAGCTCGGCAAGGACCAGGCACAGGCCAACCAGGTCCTCTACTCCTACCTGCGCAAGTTCGGCGTGGGCGAGCCCACCGGCCTCGGCTTCCCGGGCGAGACGCCCGGCATCCTCGCCCAGCCGGCCAAGTGGCAGGGCTCCCGGCAGTACACCATCCCGTTCGGCCAGGGCCTGTCCCTCAACGCCGTCCAGGCCGCCTCCGTGTACTCCACGATCGCCAACGGCGGCGAGCGCATCCGCCCGACCCTCGTGCGCGGCACCAAGGGCCCCGACGGCCGCTTCACCCCCGCGCCGGTCCCCGAGCGCACCCGGGTGATCAGCGACCGCACCGCCCGGGAGCTCGCCACGATGCTGGAGTCCGTCGTCGACGACCGCGAGGGCACCGGCACCAAGGCCAAGATCCCCGGCTACCGCGTCGCGGGGAAGACCGGCACCTCCAACCGGGTGGACCCGCGCACCGGCCGCTACCACGGCTACACGGCCTCCTTCGCCGGTTTCGCCCCCGCCGACAAGCCGCGCGTCACCGTCTACTGCGCCATCCAGAACCCCACCAAGGGCAGTTACTTCGGCGGCCAGATCTGCGGGCCCGTCTACAAGCAGGTGATGGAGTTCGCCCTGAAGACCCTGCAAGTACCCCCCTCCGGCACCCAGCCGCCCCGGCTGCCGGTGAGCTACGACGACGAGTGAGCCGGGGCCGGCGTGACGACCATCACTCCCGATCCGGGGAACCGCGGCCCGGGGCGCCCCTCGCTTCGCGACGGAGCGGGTGCGCCCGGTACGCTCACCGCCGTGCCACACGCTGATCAGTCCCACACCAGCCCCCAGGGCGCCCCCGCCGCTCCCGCGGGTGCGCCCCGTCCCACCCACGTCCGCCCCGCGCCGCTGGCGGAGCTGGCCGGTCAGCTGGGCATCCCCGCGCCGCAGGGCTCCGGGGCCGCCGTCACCGGCATCACGCACGACTCACGGGCCGTGCGGCCGGGCGACGTCTACGCCGCCCTGCCCGGCGCGCGCTTCCACGGCGCCGACTTCGCGGCGCAGGCCGCGAGCCTGGGCGCCGTCGCCGTGCTGACCGACCCGGCGGGCGCCGAGCGCGCCGCCGCCACCGGGCTCCCCGTGCTCACCGTGGCCGACCCGCGCGCCGTCATGGGCGAGCTGGCCGCCACGATCTACGGCCGTCCGGGTGAGGATCTGCTTCAGATCGGCATCACGGGCACCTCCGGCAAGACCACCACCGCCTACCTCATCGAGGGCGGCCTGCGGGCGGCCGGCGCGATGACGGGCCTGATCGGCACCGTCGAGTCCCGGATCGGCGACGAGCGGCTCAAGTCCGAGCGCACCACCCCCGAGGCCACGGACCTGCAGGCGCTCTTCGCCGTCATGCGCGAGCGCGGCGTCGGCTCGGTGGCCATGGAGGTCTCCAGCCACGCCCTGCGCCTCGGCCGCGTCGACGGCTGCGTCTTCGACGTCGCGGTCTTCAACAACCTCAGCCCGGAGCACATGGAGTTCCACTCCGGCATGGAGGACTACTTCCAGGCCAAGGCGGAGCTCTTCACCAAGGCCCGCAGCCGTGCCGGCGTCGTCAACCTCGACGACGAGTACGGCCGCCGGCTCGCCGCGGGCGAGTCCGAGGTGCCGGTGACGACCTTCTCCGCCGAGGGCCACCCGGACGCCGACTGGCGCGCGGACGGCGTCGAGATCGGCCCGTTCGACTCGGTCTTCACGATCCTCGGCCCGCGGGGCGAGCGCGTGCGGGCCAAGGCGCCCCTCGCCGGCCCGTTCAACGTCGCCAACACCCTGGCGGCCGTCGTGGCCCTCGTCGCGGCCGGGATCGACCCGCAGACCGCCGCCGACGGCGTGGCCGCCGTCCCCGGCGTGCCCGGCCGCCTGGAGCGCGTCGACGCCGGCCAGCCCTACCTGGCCGTGGTCGACTACGCCCACAAGACGGACGCCGTCGAATCGGTTCTCCGCGCCCTGCGCAAGGTCTGCGAGGGCCGTATCCACGCCGTCCTCGGCTGCGGCGGCGACCGCGACACCACCAAGCGCGCCCCCATGGGCGCGGCCCTCGCCCGCCTCGCCGACACCGCCGTGCTGACCTCCGACAACCCCCGCTCCGAGGACCCGCTCGCGATCCTCGCCGCCATGCTCAAGGGCGCCGCCGAGGTGCCCGTCCACGAGCGCGGCACCGTCCTGCTGCTGGAGGACCGGGCCGAGGCGATCGCCGCCGCGGTCGCCCGGGCCGGGGCGGACGACATCGTCCTGGTCCTCGGCAAGGGCCACGAGCAGGGCCAGGACATCAACGGCGTCGTCCGCCCCTTCGACGACCGCCAGGTGCTGCGCGAGGCCGTCGAAGCCGCGCGACTGCGCTCGCTCACCACGCACCGGAACGACCAGGGATGACAGACCGCCATGCGCGCACAACCCTCCCCCCGGAAGCTCTCCCGAACGGCCGGAGGTAAATCTCAGTGATCGCTCTGTCCCTCGCCGAGATCGCCGCC
The DNA here is from genome assembly GCF_051386455.1 of Streptomyces sp. URMC 124. Taxonomy (NCBI): domain Bacteria; kingdom Bacillati; phylum Actinomycetota; class Actinomycetes; order Kitasatosporales; family Streptomycetaceae; genus Streptomyces; species Streptomyces sp. URMC 124. The sequence goes on along the minus strand of NZ_JBPQTS010000062.1, from coordinate 35,266 downwards.
ATCGTCGGCGGGCAGCAGCACGACATACCGGACCCCGGCCGCATGGCCGAAGGCCCGGTCGTGCGCGACTCCCGTGACGTGCGGCCCGGCAGCCTCTTCGCCGCCATCGCCGGCGAGCGCGTCGACGGCCACGACTTCGCCGAGCGCGCCGTCGCCGACGGCGCCGTGGCCGTGCTGGCCACCCGCCCCGTCGGCGTCCCCGCCATCGTCGTCCCGGACGTCGTGGCCGCCCTCGGCGCCCTCGCCCGCGCCGTCGTGGGCAAGCTCGGCACCGACGTGGTGGCCCTGACCGGCTCCGCCGGCAAGACCAGCACCAAGGACCTCATCGCCCAGCTGCTGCAGCGGCTCGGCCCCACCGTGTGGACCCCCGGCTCCCTCAACAACGAGATCGGGCTGCCGCTGACGGCCCTGACCGCCGGCCCCGAGACCCGCACCCTCGTCCTGGAGATGGGCGCGCGCGGCATCGGCCACATCCGCTACCTCACGGAGCTGACCCCGCCGCGCATCGGCGTCGTCCTCAACGTCGGCACCGCCCACGTCGGCGAGTTCGGCGGCCGCGAGCAGATCGCCGTGGCCAAGGGCGAGCTCGTCGAGGCGCTGCCCGCGGCGGACGCCGGCGGCGTCGCCGTGCTCAACGCCGACGACCCGCTGGTGCGCGCCATGAGCGCGCGCACCAAGGCCCGTACGGTCCTCTTCGGCGAGGCCGCGGACGCCGACGTGCGCGCCGAGGACGTCCGCCTGACCGCGACCGGGCAGCCCTCCTTCACGCTTCACACACCCACCGGGTGCGCCGCCGTGACCATGCGGCTGTACGGTGAGCACCACGTGTCGAACGCGCTCGCCGCCGCCGCCGTCGCCCATGAGCTGGGCATGCCCGTGACAGAGATCGCCACCGCGCTCTGCGAGGCGGGCCAGCTCTCCCGCTGGCGGATGGAGGTCACCGAGCGTGCGGACGGCGTGACGATCGTCAACGACGCCTACAACGCCAACCCCGAGTCCATGCGGGCCGCGCTGCGCGCGCTGGCCGCCATGGGCGCCGCCGCCACGGCGAAGGGGGCCCGCACGTGGGCGGTGCTCGGTCAGATGGCCGAGCTCGGTGAGGAGTCGCTCGCCGAGCACGACGCGGTCGGACGGCTGGCCGTCCGGCTCAATGTCGGCAAGCTCGTGGCAGTCGGGGGCAGGGAAGCGGCCTGGCTGCAGATGGGCGCCTATAACGAGGGTTCGTGGGGTGAGGAGTCGGTGCACGTGTCCGACGCGCAGGCGGCGGTCGACCTGTTGCGCAGCGAGCTGCGCCCGGGTGACGTCGTGCTGGTGAAGGCGTCCAGGTCGGTGGGGCTGGAGCGGGTGGCCGAGCAGCTGCTCGCCGTCGACGGTGAGGTCGCCGGCTGATGAACCAGATCCTCTTCGCGGGTGTCATCGGTCTCTTCCTGACCCTCATCGGCACCCCGCTGCTGATCAAGTTCCTCGCCCGCAAGGGCTACGGCCAGTTCATCCGCGACGACGGCCCGCGCGGCCACGCCGGGAAGAAGGGCACGCCCACCATGGGTGGCATCGCCTTCATCCTGGCCACGCTGATCGCCTACGCGCTGACGAAGGTCATCACCAGCCACGAGCCGACCTTCTCCGGTCTGCTGGTGCTGTTCCTGACGGCGGGCATGGGCCTCGTCGGCTTCCTCGACGACTACATCAAGATCGTCAAGCAGCGGAGCCTGGGCCTGCGGGCCAAGGCGAAGATGGCCGGCCAGCTGATCGTCGGCATCGCCTTCGCCGTCCTGGCCCTGCAGTTCGCGGACACCCGCGGCCAGACCCCGGCCTCCACCCGGCTCTCCTTCACCCAGGACTTCGGCTGGTCCGTCGGCCCGGTCATCTTCGTGGTGTGGGCGCTGTTCATGATCCTCGCGATGTCGAACGGCGTGAACCTCACCGACGGCCTCGACGGCCTGGCCACCGGCGCCTCCGTGATGGTCTTCGGCGCCTACGTCTTCATCGGCACCTGGCAGCACGGCCAGTCCTGCGGCAACCCGCTGACCGCCGGCTCCGGCTGTTACGAGGTGCGCGATCCGCTCGACCTCGCCGTCGTCGCCTCGGCCCTGATGGGCTCCTGCTTCGGCTTCCTGTGGTGGAACACCTCGCCCGCCAAGATCTTCATGGGCGACACCGGTTCGCTGGCCCTCGGCGGCGCCCTCGCGGGCCTCGCGATCTGCTCGCGCACCGAGCTGCTGCTCGCCCTCCTCGGCGGCCTCTTCGTACTGATCACCCTCTCGGTGATCATCCAGGTGGGTTCCTTCCGCCTCACCGGGAAGCGGGTCTTCAGGATGGCCCCGCTCCAGCACCACTTCGAACTCAAGGGGTGGAGCGAAGTCCTCGTGGTGGTCCGCTTCTGGATCATCCAGGGTCTGTGCGTGGCCATCGGCCTCGGAATCTTCTACGCCGGATGGCTGGCCATCAAGTGACGCTGCCCCCCGAAACCTCCGCATCCGCCGCCTCCTCCGCCTGGAGCGGCAAGAACATCACCGTCGCGGGCCTCGGCGTGAGCGGCATCAGCGCCGCCCGCGCCCTGGCCGGCCTCGGCGCCCGGGTGACCGTCGTCGACGGCGGCGACAGCGAGAAGCTGCGCGAGCGCGCCGCGGCCGTCGAGGCCGAGGGCATCACCGTCCGCCTCGGCGACGCCGAGACCCTGCCCGAGGGCACGGAGCTCGTCGTCACCTCCCCCGGCTGGAAGCCGTCGAGCCCGCTGTTCGCGGCCGCCGCCGCGGCGGGCGTGGAGGTCGTGGGCGACGTGGAGATCGCCTGGCGGCTGCGCGGCGAGAGCGGCCGCAAGCCGGCCGCCTGGCTCGCGGTCACCGGCACCAACGGCAAGACCACCACGGTCCAGATGCTGGCCTCGATCCTGGCGGCCGCGGGCCTGCGCACGCGGGCCGTCGGCAACATCGGCACGCCGATCGTCGACGTGGTGCTGGGCGAGGAGGAGTACGACGTCCTCGCCGTCGAGCTCTCCAGCTACCAGCTCCACTGGGCGCCCTCCGTCCGCGCCCACTCCGCGGCCGTGCTGAACCTCGCCCCCGACCACCTCGACTGGCACGGCTCCATGCGGGAGTACGCCGCCGACAAGGGCCGGATCTACGAGGGCAACCAGGTCGCCTGCGTCTACAACGCCGCCGACCCCGCCACCGAGCACCTGGTGCGCCAGGCCGACGTCGAGGAGGGCTGCCGCGCGATCGGCTTCACCCTCGGCGCCCCCGGCCCGTCCATGCTCGGCGTCGTCGAGGGCATCCTCGTGGACCGCGCCTTCGTGGCGGACCGGCAGACCACCGCGCAGGAGCTCGCCGACGTCTCCGACGTGAAGCCCGCGGCCCCGCACAACGTCGCCAACGCCCTCGCCGCCGCGGCCCTCGCCCGGGCCTTCGGCGTGGAGCCGGCGGCCGTCCGGGAGGGCCTGCGCGCCTTCCGCCCGGACGCCCACCGCATCGCCCACGTCGCGGACGTGGCCGGGGTCGCGTACGTGGACGACTCCAAGGCCACGAACACCCACGCCGCCGAGGCCTCCCTCGCGGCCTACGAGTCGATCGTGTGGATCGCCGGCGGCCTCGCCAAGGGCGCCACCTTCGACACCCTCGTCACCAAGGCCGCCAAGCGGCTGCGCGGCGTCGTCCTCCTCGGGGCCGACCGCGCCCTGATCGCGGAAGCGCTGGCGCGACACGCCCCGGATGTCCCGGTGGTCGACCTCGACCGGACCGACACTGGGGCGATGGCCGCGGCGGTGCGGGAAGCCGCGCTGCTCGCCGGGCCGGGCGACACCGTGCTCATGGCCCCGGCCTGCGCCTCGATGGACATGTTCACCGACTACAACAAGCGCGGCGAGGCCTTCGCCGAGGCGGTCCGGGACCTGGCCGGCCAGGAGCCGGGCGACGCCACGGACGAGTAGCCGCACGGTCCCTGCGGCGGGCCGCGGCCCCGGACCGCCCTCCCGGATGCGGGAGGGCCCCCGGGGCGGGTCCCGGCGGCGTGCGGCCGTACGCCGCCGGAGACCAGCGAAGGGGACACCCGGATGCACGCGCACGACATCCCGAGGCCGTCCGGCCCTTGGACGGCCCTGCGCGGCCCCGTCGCACGCTCCGGGCCCGCCCGGACGGCCCGTCCGCGCCCCGCAGCGGGCCGTGGAGGCGCTGCGGGCCGTGGGGGGCCCGGCGGGCCCAGACCGCCCCGCGGCACCCTGCTGGGGGGCCTCAGGCAGCTGCACCGGCGCGCCAAGCGCGCCTGGGACCGGCCCCTCACCGCGTACTACCTGGTGATGGGCGGCTCCCTGCTGATCACCGTGCTCGGTCTCGTCATGGTCTACTCGGCCTCCCAGATCAAGGCCCTGCAGAACGGCCTGCCGCCCACCTTCTTCTTCCGCAAGCAGCTCCTGGCCGCCGCGATCGGCGCCGTCATGCTGCTCGTGGCCGCGCGCATGCCCGTGCGGCTGCTGCGCGTCTTCGCCTACCCCGCGCTCGCCGGCTCGCTCTTCCTGCTCTGCCTGGTGCAGGTGCCGGGCATCGGCGAGACCATCAACGGCAACACCAACTGGATCTCCCTCGGCGGCCCGTTCCAGCTCCAGCCGAGCGAGTTCGCCAAGCTCGCGCTGGTGCTGTGGGGCGCCGACCTGCTGGCCCGCAAGCAGTCCAAGAAGCTGCTCACCCAGTGGAAGCACCTGCTGGTGCCGCTGGTGCCCGTCACCTTCGTGCTGCTCGGCCTGATCATGCTGGGCGGAGACATGGGGACCACCGTGGTGCTCACCACGGTGCTGCTCGGGCTGCTGTGGGTGGCCGGGGCGCCCACCCGGCTGTTCGCCGGGGTCTTCGGCGTCACCGCCGTGCTGGCCGTGCTGTTCATCAAGACCAGCGCCAACCGGATGTCACGGCTGGCCTGCATCGGGGCCACCGACCCCGGCAACCACGACCAGTGCTGGCAGGCCGTGCACGGAATCTACGCGCTGGCCAACGGCGGATGGTTCGGCGCCGGGCTCGGGGCGAGCGTGGAGAAATGGGGCGAACTCCCCGAACCCCACACCGACTTCATCTTCGCCATCACCGGTGAGGAGCTGGGCCTGGCGGGGACGCTGTCGGTACTCGCCCTCTTCGCGGCTCTAGGCTATGCGGGTATCCGCGTGGCCGGACGCACGGAGGACCCCTTCGTGAGGTACGCCGCGGGAGGTGTGACCACCTGGATCACGGCCCAGGCCGTGGTCAACATCGGTGCGGTGCTCGGCCTGCTGCCGATCGCCGGTGTCCCCCTGCCGCTGTTCTCCTACGGAGGGTCCGCCCTGCTGCCGACCATGTTCGCCATCGGGCTGCTGATCGCCTTCGCGCGCGACGAACCCGGTGCGCGGGCGGCGCTGGCCATGCGGCAGCCTGGGGTGAGATGGAAGACGATGAGACGGCGCGTCAAGAAGCGACCGTCCGGAGAGCGGTGAATTTCGGTGCATGTCGTACTCGCCGGTGGGGGGACCGCCGGCCACATCGAGCCCGCGCTCGCCCTCGCGGACGCCCTGCGCAGGCAGGACCCGACCGTGGGGATCACGGCGCTCGGCACGGAGCGGGGCCTGGAGACCCGGCTCGTGCCCGAGCGGGGCTATGAGCTGGGCCTCATCCCCGCCGTACCGCTGCCCCGCAAGCCCACACCCGAGCTGATCACCGTCCCCGGGCGGCTGCGCGGCACGATCAAGGCGGCCGAGCAGATCCTGGAGCGCACCAAGGCGGACTGCGTGGTCGGCTTCGGCGGCTACGTCGCGCTGCCCGGCTACCTGGCCGCCAAGCGGCTCGGCGTGCCGATCATCGTGCACGAGGCCAACGCCCGGCCCGGCCTCGCCAACAAGATCGGCTCGCGCTATGCCGCCGGGGTCGCGGTGTCCACCCCGGACAGCAAGCTGCGCAACGCCCGCTACGTGGGCATCCCGCTGCGCCGCACCATCGCCACCCTGGACCGCGGCGCGGCCCGGCCGGAGGCGCGGGCGTACTTCGGGCTCGACCAGAACCTGCCCACGCTGCTGGTCTCCGGCGGCTCGCAGGGCGCCCGCCGGCTGAACGAGGTCGTCCAGGCCGTCGTCCCGTTCCTGCAGCGCGCCGGCATCCAGGTGCTGCACGCGGTCGGCCCGAAGAACGACCTGCCGCGCGTGGACAACATGCCCGGAATGCCGCCCTACATCCCGGTACCGTACGTGGACCGGATGGACCTCGCGTACGCCGCGGCCGACATGATGCTCTGCCGCGCGGGCGCGATGACCGTCGCCGAGCTGTCCGCCGTCGGGCTGCCCGCCGCCTACGTCCCGCTGCCCATCGGCAACGGCGAGCAGCGGCTGAACGCCCAGCCGGTGGTCAAGGCCGGCGGCGGACTGCTGGTGGACGACGCCGAGCTGACGCCCGAGTGGGTGCAGAGCCACGTGCTCCCGGTGCTCGCCGACCCGCACCGGCTGTACGAGATGTCCCGTGCCGCTTCCGAGTTCGGCCGCCGGGACGCCGACGACCTGCTCGTCGGCATGGTGTACGAGGCGATTGCCGCCAAGAGAGCGGGCTGACGCCCGGAGCAGGAGGCTGGAGCGTGGCCGGACCGACGACCGCACGGCGCGGTGGCGCGAAGAGCAGCAAGTCGGTGCGGCCCCGCGGCGGAGGTCCCTCCCGGCCGGCCGGGAAGCCGGCCGGGAGACCGCCCGCGCGCGCTCCGCGCCGCGGCGGCCTCCGCTCCCGGCTGCCCCGCGGCCGCCGGCTGGTGCTGTGGGCGGTGGCGGCCGTGCTCGCCGGCGGTGCCGCCGGATGGGCCCTCTACGGCTCCACCTGGCTGCGCGCCACCCGGGTGGAGGTTTCCGGCGTCCGCGTGCTGACGCCCGATGAGGTGCGCTCGGCCGCCGGCGTCCGGCTCGGCGGCCCGCTGGTCTCCGTGGACACCGACGCCATCGAGGAGCGGCTGCTGGCCGCCCTGCCGCGGATCGCCTCGGTCCGGGTCGAGCGGTCCTGGCCGCACACGGTCGGCCTGAAAGTGGTCGAGCGTCAGCCGAAGGCGATCGTCCAGGATGCCGCGAAGGGCGGGAAATTTATCGAAATCGACGGCGAGGGCGTGCGGTTCGCCACAGTCGATCAAGCTCCGGGCGGGGTGCCCCGGCTGTCCGTGGAGCCCTCGGAGGCCGCCGCCGCCAGCCTGCGCCGCTTCGGCCCGGCCCGCCTGGAGCGCGAGGGGGTCCGGGTCGCCGAGGCGCTGCCCGAGGCCGTGCGGGCGGACACCCGCGCCATCCGCGTACGCTCGTACGACTCCATCACCCTGGAGCTGACGGGCGGTCGGACGGTCGTGTGGGGCAGCGGGGAGCGCGCCGAGGCGAAGGCCCGCGCGCTGACCGCTCTGCTCAAGGCCGCGCGGGGCGCCGATCGCTTCGATGTGAGCGCTCCCAGCGCTCCCGCGGCGTCGGGGAGTTGACGGCCGGTAGGGCCGGGCAGCACCCTGGCTGGCTACGGCTATGGGTGATCACATAGGGTGAAAAGAAAAACGGGAGGTTCGGCGTGTTCGTTGAACGCGCGCGGCTTGTCGACTTAGTGTCCTGTTCGGAGAACCCCAGCGAACAGCGGCACCGGTAACCCTAAACTTCACGTTGAGGGTTCGGGTCGGCACTGAACCGTCCCCCAGGCATACGTAACTCGAGGCGAGAGGCCTTCGACGTGGCAGCACCGCAGAACTACCTCGCAGTCATCAAGGTCGTCGGCATCGGCGGCGGTGGCGTGAACGCCATCAACCGGATGATCGAGGTCGGTCTCAAGGGCGTCGAGTTCATCGCGATCAACACCGATGCACAGGCCCTGCTGATGAGCGACGCAGACGTCAAGCTCGACGTCGGCCGCGAGCTCACCCGCGGCCTCGGCGCCGGCGCCAACCCCGATGTCGGCCGCAAGGCCGCCGAGGACCACCGTGAGGAGATCGAGGAGGTCCTCAAGGGGGCCGACATGGTCTTCGTGACCGCGGGCGAGGGCGGCGGCACCGGCACCGGCGGCGCCCCCGTCGTCGCCAACATCGCCCGTTCGCTCGGCGCCCTGACGATCGGTGTGGTCACCCGGCCGTTCACCTTCGAGGGCCGCCGCCGGGCGAACCAGGCGGAGGACGGCATCGCGGGTCTGCGCGACGAGGTCGACACCCTCATCGTGATCCCGAACGACCGGCTGCTGTCCATCTCGGACCGTCAGGTGAGCGTGCTCGACGCGTTCAAGTCCGCGGACCAGGTGCTGCTGTCGGGCGTCCAGGGCATCACCGACCTGATCACCACCCCGGGCCTGATCAACCTCGACTTCGCCGACGTCAAGTCCGTGATGTCCGAGGCGGGCTCGGCGCTCATGGGCATCGGCTCGGCCCGCGGCGACGACCGCGCGGTGGCCGCGGCCGAGATGGCGATCTCCTCGCCGCTGCTGGAGGCGTCCATCGACGGCGCCCGCGGCGTCCTGCTCTCCATCTCCGGCGGCTCCGACCTCGGTCTCTTCGAGATCAACGAGGCCGCCCAGCTGGTGAGCGAGGCCGCCCACCCCGAGGCCAACATCATCTTCGGCGCCGTCATCGACGACGCCCTGGGTGACGAGGTCCGGGTCACCGTCATCGCCGCCGGCTTCGACGGCGGCCAGCCGCCGGCCAAGGGCAGCCGCGACAAGGTGCTCGGCTCCTCCTACGGCTCCGGCCGCGAGGAGAGCACCCCGGCCGCATCGGGCCCGCGCCCGGCCACCCCGGCCGAGCCGTCCCGCTCGTCCTTCGGCGGCCTGGGCAATGTGACCCCGCGCACCGAGGAGCCCGTGGGCGACCCGGCGCCGGTCAACGAGCTCCCCCCGCCGCCGGTCTCCTCCCCCCAGGTCCCGCCGGCCCGTCCGTACCAGGACTCGACCGCCGAGGAACTGGACGTTCCGGACTTCCTCAAGTAGGACGTACGAGCGAGTGAGCGGCATAGGACAACAGCACGCAGTGGCACCGGAAGCTCGGTCGGCTCACCAGCACGAGAGCGGCGCGCACTTCGCCTTCACCGACAGGTGGGGCGGGGTGAGCGCCGCTCCGTTTGACGAGCTCAACCTCGGCGGCGCGGTCGGCGACGACCCCGCCGCCGTCCGGGCCAACCGGGAGCGCGCGGCGAAGTCGTTCGGCCTCGACCCGGCGGACGTCGTCTGGATGAACCAGGTGCATGGCCGGGACGTGGCCGTGGTCGACGGCCCCTGGCGGAGCGCCGGCATTCCCGCGGTCGACGGAGTGGTGACCGCCCGTCGGGGTCTGGCCCTCGCGGTCCTGACCGCGGACTGCACCCCGGTGCTCCTCGCAGACCCGGTCGCCAAAGTCGTGGGCGCGGCCCACGCGGGCCGCCCGGGCCTGGTCGCGGGGGTGGTGCCGGCGACCGTCGATAAGATGATCACTCTTGGCGCGGACCCCGCCCGGATCCTCGCGCGCACCGGCCCCGCGGTCTGCGGCCTGTGCTACGAGGTGCCCGAGGCGATGCGGGCCGAGGTCGCCGAGGCCGTGCCCGAGGCCTGGGCCACCACCCGGCAGGGCACCCCGGCCGTGGACGTGGCCGCGGGGGTGCGCGCCCAACTGGCCCGGCTCGGCGTGACGATGAGCGGACAATCCCACATCTGCACGCTGGAGTCGGCCGATCACTTCTCGTACCGGCGCGAGCGCACTACGGGACGACTTGCTAGCTACGTCTGGTTGGACTGAGAGCTGTGACGGACCGGAGAACGGAACTCGCCGACAACCTGGCCCGCGTGGAGGAACGTATCTCTGCCGCGTGCGCCGCGGCGGGCCGCCCGCGCGAGGACGTGACCCTGATCGTGGTCACCAAGACCTACCCCGCGAGTGACGTGCGGATCCTCGCCGAGCTCGGGGTGCGCCACGTCGCGGAGAACCGCGACCAGGACGCCGCACCGAAGGCGGCCGAGTGCGCGGACCTGCCGCTCACCTGGCACTTCGTCGGGCAATTGCAGACGAACAAGGTGCGCTCGGTGGCCGGTTATGCCGACTTTGTGCATTCGGTCGACCGCACCCGGCTCGTCACCGCGCTGTCCGCGGCGGCCGTCAAGGCCGGCCGGACGCTGGACTGCCTGATCCAGGTGGCACTTGACGCAGAGTCGGGCGAAACCGGAAAACGTGGTGAAAGAGGCGGAGTCGCTCCTGACGGTGTGACAGAACTCGCCGACGCGCTCGCCGGAGCCGAAGGGCTGCGCCCCGCGGGGCTGATGACGGTGGCTCCGCTCGTCGGACCATATGCCGGGCGGCCGCGGGCCGCCTTCGACCGGCTGATGGAAATCTCAACGGGCCTGCGCGCGGCCCATCCTGCTGCGAACATGGTGTCAGCAGGGATGAGCGCGGATCTGGATGACGCCGTGGCCGCCGGGGCGACACATGTACGTGTCGGATCGGCGGTACTCGGAGTCCGACCCAGGCTCGGGTAACGTCGCCAAGAAGTCGGACCACAGCAAAAAATATGGTCATTCCCGCCAGAAGGCGGGCAGACCGAGTGGATCCAAGGCGCCGTTGACGGAGCCGATCCACCACAGAGCGGAGGACGCAGAGAATGGCCGGCGCGATGCGCAAGATGGCGGTCTACCTCGGCCTCGTGGAGGACGATGGGTACGACGGCCCGGGGTTCGACCCCGACGACGAGTTCGAACCCGAGCCGGAGCCCGACCGACGCAGGCAGCAGCATCAGCAACACCTCGCACAACAGACGCAATCGGACGAACCGGTCCGAGTCGCCCAGCCGCCTGCACAGCGCGAACCCGCTCCGCTCACAGCGGAAACGGGACGACCCGCCCGAATCGCCCCCGTGGCGTCCATCACACCCGAACGCCACTCTCTGGAGAAGAACGCACCGGTGATCATGCCCAAGGTTGTGTCCGAGCGGGAGCCCTACCGCATCACGACGCTGCACCCCCGGACCTACAACGAAGCCCGTACCATCGGGGAACACTTCCGCGAGGGCACCCCGGTGATCATGAATCTGACGGAGATGGACGACACGGATGCGAAGCGACTTGTCGACTTCGCGGCCGGTCTCGTCTTCGGTCTCCACGGCAGCATCGAGCGGGTGACGCAGAAGGTGTTCCTGCTGTCTCCTGCTAACGTCGATGTCACGGCGGAGGACAAGGCCCGCATCGCAGAGGGTGGGTTCTTCAATCAGAGCTGAGACGCAATACCGGGCGATACCGGGAGAATGACGGCCGAACAGGCCGGGTACGAGCAAGGGGAGAGGGAAGCGCGAGATGGGCATCGCACTGCAGGTGATCTACATCGCGCTGTATTGCTTCCTGTTTGTACTGATCTTCCGACTGGTGATGGATTACGTCTTCCAGTTCGCTCGCTCATGGCAACCCGGTAAGGCGATGGTGGTCATCCTTGAGGCCACCTACACTGTCACCGATCCGCCACTCAAGCTTCTGCGGCGGTTCATTCCGCCGCTGCGTCTCGGGGGCGTGGCGCTCGACCTGTCCTTCTTCGTATTGATGATTATCGTCTTCATCCTGATCCGCGTCGTGGAGCAGGTGTGAACGATACGGTCTTGCCGATTGCCGACGACTACGTTGAGGTGAAGAAGAGATGCCGTTGACCCCCGAGGACGTGCGGAACAAGCAGTTCACGACCGTCCGTCTCCGAGAAGGCTATGACGAGGACGAGGTCGATGCCTTCCTGGACGAGGTCGAGGCCGAACTGACCCGTCTGCTCCGCGAGAACGAGGACCTGCGCGCCAAGCTGGCCGCGGCCACGCGTGCCGCCGCGCAGAACCAGCAGCAGGGCATGCGCAAGCCCGAGCCGCAGGACCAGCGACCCGGCGGGGCTCCGGTGCCCGCCGCCATATCCGGACCGCAGCCGGTGCCGCAGCAGCAGCAGATGGGCGGCCCGCCGCAGCTGCCGGGCGGTGCCCCGCAGCTTCCGGCCGGCCCCAGCGGTCACGGCCACGGTCCCCAGGGTCCGCACGGTCCCGGCCCGATGGGTCAGAACGGTCCCGGTCCCATGGGTCAGAACGGTCCGATGGGCGGCCCGATGGGTGGTCCCATGGGTCAGAACGGTCCGATGGGTCAGAACGGAATGGGGCAGAACGGTCCTATGGGGCAGAACCCCATGGGTCAGAACGGTCCCATGGGCGGCCCCCAGCTGCCGCAGCCGGGTCAGGGCCCGGGCGGCGACAGCGCCGCCCGTGTGCTCTCGCTCGCTCAGCAGACCGCCGACCAGGCGATCGCGGAGGCCCGTTCCGAGGCCAACAAGATCGTCGGCGAGGCGCGCAGCCGGGCCGAGGGCCTGGAGCGGGACGCCCGCGCCAAGGCCGACGCCCTGGAGCGGGACGCGCAGGAGAAGCACCGCGTCGCGATGGGCTCCCTGGAGTCCGCCCGCGCCACGCTGGAGCGCAAGGTCGAGGACCTGCGCGGCTTCGAGCGCGAGTACCGCACGCGTCTGAAGTCCTACCTGGAGAGCCAGCTGCGTCAGCTGGAGAACCAGGCGGACGACTCGCTGGCCCCGCCCCGCAACCCCAACACCCCGTCGCTGCCCGCGGCCCCCTCGATGAGCGGGTCGATGGCTCCGGCAGGTGCGGGTATGGGCGGTCACAGCATGGGCGGCAACCCGTCCATGGGTGGCAACTCCTCGATGGGCGGCAACTCCTCCATGGGTGGCCCGTCCTACGGTGGCCAGCAGCAGATGTCCCCGGCGATGACCCAGCCGATGGCACCGGTGCGGCCGCAGGGCCAGCAGCCGATGCAGCAGGCGCCGTCCCCCATGCGGGGCTTCCTCATCGACGAGGACGACAACTGAGGCGCCCGAACGGCCGCTAGTCGGCAGTCGGTCGGTCGGCAGTCATAAAGGGCCGGGCCCCTGGGAAATCCCAGGGGCCCGGCCCTTTGTGCACTCCCTTTCGCTTGCCCCACGGTCCGCCCGTCGGGCAATACGACATATGACAATTGCCGGGCGAGGGAATCCCTCGCCCGGCAATCGTCGCTTTTATCAGGCCTCGGTCGTCTTGCGGAGACGGAACGTCAGCGAAAGCGCTTCGTCGGTGAAAGGCTCACCGTAGGATCCGTCGGCCTCGCCCGCGGCGAAGTCCGTGGCCAGCACCTCGTCCGCAATCAGGGAGGCGTGCTCCGTCAGGGCCGTGCGGACTTCCTCGTCCGCCGACTCCCAGCGCAGGGCGATCCGGTCGGCGACGTCCAGGCCGCTGTTCTTCCGGGCCTCCTGGATCAGCCGGACCGCGTCACGGGCCAGGCCCGCGATGCGCAGCTCCGGGGTGATCTCCAGGTCGAGCGCCACCGTCGCACCCGAGTCGGAGGCCACCGACCAGCCCTCGCGGGGGGTCTCGGTGATGATGACCTCGTCGGGGGAGAGGGCGACCGTCTCGCCGTCCACCTCGACCGAGGCCGTGCCCTCGCGCAGGGCCAGCGACAGCGCCGCGGCGTCCGCCCCGGCGACGGCCTTGGCGACCGCCTGGACGCCCTTGCCGAACCGCTTGCCCAGGGCACGGAAGTTGGCCTTGGCGGTGGTGTCGACCAGCGAACCCCCGACCTCGGAGAGGGAGGCGAGGGAGGAGACGTTGAGCTCCTCGGCGATCTGCGCGCGCAGCTCGGCGCCCAGCTCCTCGAAGCCGGCCGCGGCGACCAGCGCGCGCGAGAGCGGCTGACGGGTCTTGACGCCGGACTCCGCGCGGGTGGCGCGGCCCAGCTCGACCAGACGCCGCACGAGCAGCATCTGCTGCGACAGCTTCGGGTCGACGAGGGCGGCGTCCGCCACCGGCCAGGTGGCCAGGTGGACCGACGCGGGAGCCTGCGGGTCGACGGGGACCACGAGGTCCTGCCAGACGCGCTCGGTGATGAACGGCACCAGCGGGGCCATCAGACGGGTCACGGTCTCGACGACCTCGTGGAGGGTGCGCAGCGCGGCCGCGTCACCCTGCCAGAACCGGCGGCGCGAGCGGCGCACGTACCAGTTGGACAGGTCGTCGACGAAGGAGGACAGCAGCTTGCCGGCCCGCTGGGTGTCGTAGGCCTCCATGGCCTCGGTGACCTGGCCGACGAGGGCGTTCAGCTCGCCGAGCAGCCAGCGGTCCAGCAGCGGGCGGTCGGCCGGGGCCGGGTCCGCGGCGCTGGGCGCCCAGCCGGACGTGCGGGCGTAGAGGGCCTGGAAGGCGACGGTGTTCCAGTAGGTGAGGAGCGTCTTGCGGACGACCTCCTGGATGGTGCCGTGGCCCACGCGGCGCGCGGCCCACGGGGAGCCGCCGGCCGCCATGAACCAGCGGACGGCGTCGGCGCCGTGCTGGTCCATCAGCGGGATCGGCTGGAGGATGTTGCCCAGGTGCTTGGACATCTTCCGGCCGTCCTCGGCGAGGATGTGGCCCAGGCAGACGACGTTCTCGTACGAGGACTTGTCGAAGACGAGGGTGCCGACGGCCATCAGCGTGTAGAACCAGCCGCGGGTCTGGTCGATCGCCTCGGAGATGAACTGCGCCGGGTAGCGCTGCTCGAAGAGCTCCTTGTTCTTGTACGGGTAGCCCCACTGGGCGAAGGGCATCGAGCCCGAGTCGTACCAGGCGTCGATGACCTCCGGCACGCGCACCGCGGTGTGGGAGCAGCCCTCGGCGGTGCAGGTGAAGGTGACGTCGTCGATGTAGGGGCGGTGCGGGTCCAGGCCGCTCTGGTCGGTGCCGGTGAGCTCGGTGAGCTCGGCCAGCGAGCCGACGCAGGTGAGGTGGTTCTCCTCGCAGCGCCAGATGGGCAGCGGGGTGCCCCAGTAGCGGTTGCGGGAGAGCGCCCAGTCGATGTTGTTGTTCAGCCAGTCGCCGAAGCGGCCGTGCTTGACCGACTCGGGGAACCAGTTGGTCTTCTCGTTCTCCTCGAGCAGGCGGTCCTTGATCGCGGTGGTGCGGATGTACCAGGACGGCTGCGCGTAGTAGAGCAGCGCGGTGTGGCAGCGCCAGCAGTGCGGGTAGCTGTGCTCGTAGGCGATGTGCTTGAAGAGCAGACCGCGCTCGGAGAGGTCCTCGACGAGCTTCTCGTCGGCCTTCTTGAAGAACTGGCCGCCGACCAGGCCGAGGCCCTCCTCGAAGGTGCCGTCCGGGCGGACCGGATTGACGACCGGCAGGCCGTAGGCGCGGCAGGTCCTGAGGTCGTCCTCACCGAAGGCGGGCGCCTGGTGGACCAGACCCGTACCGTCCTCGGTCGTCACGTACTCGGCGTTGACGACGAAGTTCGCGCCCTCCAGCTCGACCAGGTCGAACGGGCGGCGGTAGGCCCAGCGCTCCATCTCGCGGCCGGTGAAGGACTGCCCCGTCGCGGTCCAGCCCTCGCCGAGGGCCTTCTCCAGCAGCGGCTCGGCGACGACGAGCTTCTCGTTGCCGTCGGTGGCGACGACGTACGTGACGTCGGGGTGCGCGGCGGCCGCCGTGTTGGAGACCAGGGTCCACGGGGTGGTCGTCCACACCAGCAGCGAGGCCTCGCCCGCGAGCGGGCCGGAGGTCAGCGGGAAGCGGACGAAGACGGACGGGTCGACGACCGTCTCGTAGCCCTGGGCCAGCTCGTGGTCCGACAGGCCGGTGCCGCAGCGGGGGCACCAGGGGGCCACGCGGTGGTCCTGGACCAGCAGGCCCTTGTTGAAGATCTCCTTCAGCGACCACCAGACGGACTGGACGTAGTCCGGGTCCATCGTGCGGTAGGCGTCGTCGAGGTCGACCCAGTAGCCCATGCGGGTGGTGAGCTCGGCGAAGGCGTCCGTGTGGCGGGTGACGGACTCGCGGCACTTGTCGTTGAAGGCCGCGATGCCGTACGCCTCGATGTCCTGCTTGCCCGAGAAGCCCAGCTCCTTCTCCACCGCGAGCTCGACCGGCAGGCCGTGGCAGTCCCAGCCGGCCTTGCGGCCGACGTGGTAGCCCTGCATCGTGCGGAAGCGGGGGAAGACGTCCTTGAAGACGCGGGCCTCGATGTGGTGGGCGCCCGGCATGCCGTTGGCCGTGGGCGGGCCCTCGTAGAACACCCACTCGGGGCGGCCCTCGGACTGCTCGAGGCTACGGGCGAAGACCTTGCTCTCGCGCCAGAACTCGAGCACGGCGTGCTCCAGGGCGGGCAGGTCCACCTGAGCGGGTACCTGGCGGTACTGCGGCTGGGGACTCATATGGGGCTTCCTCCGGCGGAACGTCATTGCGCTGTCCGTCGGAGGGACGAGATGCGCTGTGCGCGCCCCGCGGTACCACCCTCCTTGGCCGCGGGCGCTTGCGCCCGGGCCCCCTCATTGGGCCGCGATGCCGGCTCTACTGACCCGCCGGGCGGTCCCGGGGGCGTTCTTCCGGCGGCTCAGGGGTGATCTTCACACCGCGCACACCCCCGGGCTCCCACCATCCCCGGGTCGCTACAGGCTGCGTGCGGCGTTACTCGTCCCTTCCACGCCTTTCGCTGCGCCCAGTGTACGGGCCCGGACCGGACGCGGCCCACCGGTTTCGGCCGGGGCCGGGCGGGGGACGGGTGCAGTCCGATTACAGGGCCGGGGGCGGGGCACAACCGATGAGACCGGCGTGCCCCGTTGCCGCGTGCCCGGTGGAGTTTTATCGTTCCGGCACGATTCGCGCGCAAGATCATAAAATGTGAAGGGGCCGCGGTCATGGTGGCGAAGAGAGCGGCGGCGGAAGCGGCGGATGCCGCTTCCGCTCAGGGGAAGGCCCACGGGGCCGGGTCCGCTGCCGCGAAGGCCGCCGGAGGCGGCGGGAAGGCGGCGACGGCGCCGCCGGCGGCGCGCAAGGGCGCCGAGAAGGCCTCTGCGGCCGGGAAGACGGCGGCGAAGCGTCCCGCGGCGAAGAAGTCTGCGGGTGCGGAGACCGGGAAGGCCGCCCCCGCGAAGAAGGCCCCGTCCTCGGCGAGCAAGGCCGGGAAGACGGCCGCGTCGGCTGGGAAGACTGCCGCGTCGGCCGGGAAGGCGGCGGCGAAGCCCTCTGCCGCGAAGAAGGCGGCTGCCCGGAAGACGACGGCTGCGGGTGCGACCGCGAAGGGGACCGCCCCGGCGAAGAAGACGGCCGCGGCCAAGAAGGCGACGGGCGAGAAGTCCGCCCCACCGGCCTCGGGTGCGCCCGCGGCCAAGAAGGCGGCGGCGAAGAAGACGGCCCCGGCCAAGAGCCCGGCCAAGAAGGCGACCTCTGCCAAGAAGGCGACGGGGGCGGCGGCCAAGAAGACGGCGGCGGGGACGGCGGCGGCCAAGAAGGCGGCCCCGGCCGAGAAGACGGCGGCCCCGAAAGCAGCCGCGGCCAAGAAGGCCGCGAAGGGGACGGCGGCCGGGAAGGCCGCCGTGGCCCGTGGGGCCGAGGGCACGCGGACGACGGCGAAGAAGGCCGCGGCCGAGGCGGTCGCCGGGGAGGCTGCGGTGAAGGAGAAGGCGGCCGCCGACGGCGGTGCGGTTTCTGGTACGGGGGTGGCCTCCACCGGGAAGGCCGCCCTCACGGAGAAGAAGACGGGAGCCAGGACGGTGGCTGCGAAGAAGACCATGGACGGGACCAAGGCCGCCGGGAAGGTTCCGGGGGCCCGCACGGGACCCGCGGAGCCCGGCGAGCTGGCCGTGCGGCCGGGGGAGGAGCCCTGGTCGCCGGGCGAGGTGGCCGAGGCGCGGACGGAGCTGCAGAGCGAGGTGCTGCGGCTGCGGGCGGAGATCACCCACTCGGAGGAGGCGATCACGGGCCTGATGCGGGACTCGGGCGACGGCGCGGGCGACGACCAGGCCGACACCGGCACCAAGAACATCACCCGGGAGCACGAGCTGGCCCTGGCCGCCAACGCCCGGGAGATGCTGGACCAGACGGAGCGCGCGCTGGAACGGCTGGACGCGGGAACGTACGGGCTCTGCGAGAACTGCGGGAAGCCCATCGGCAAGGCCCGCATGCAGGCGTTCCCCCGGGCCACCCTGTGCGTGGAGTGCAAACAGCGCCAGGAACGCCGCTGACCCCTGCGCGCGGGCGTGCCGTACTCTCGTCCTCAGCCAGGCAGGCCCTGGCGACCTGGACGACGTCGAAGGACTCACGTGACAGAGGCGGAACAGACCACCACCGGCACGCCGGAGGCCGAGGAGCCGGCCACGGCCAAGGGCGGGCGGCGCATCGCGGTACTCCTGGTGGTGGCCGCCTTCGCCTACGTCCTGGACCTCGGCAGCAAGCTGTTCGTGGTGGCGAAGCTGGAGCACCACGACCCGATCGAGGTGATCGGCACCTGGCTGCAGCTGGAGGTGGTCCGCAACCGCGGTGCCGCCTTCGGCATCGGCGAGGCGATGACGATCGTCTTCACGGTGATCGCCTCCGCCGTGATCGTGGTGATCGCGCGGATCGCCCGCAAGCTCTACAGCCTGCCGTGGGCGATCGCGCTGGGCCTGCTGCTCGGTGGTGCGCTGGGCAACCTCACGGACCGCCTGTTCCGCGCTCCGGGCGGCTTCGAGGGCGGCGTGGTCGACTTCATCGCGCCCGCGCACTTCGCGGTCTTCAACCTCGCCGACTCCGCGATCGTCTGCGGCGGCTTCCTGATCGTGATCCTGTCCTTCCGCGGTCTGGACCCGGACGGCACCGTCCACCAGGACTGAGCCCGGGGCGGGGGTGTCGCACCCGTCCGTCATACTCGACGGGTGAGCACCATTCCCGAGATCCGCGCCCTGCCCGTACCCGACGGCCTGGAGGGCGAGCGCGTCGACGCCGCCATCGCCCGTATGTTCGGCTTTTCCCGCACCAAGGCGGCCGAGCTGGCGGCCGCGGGCAAGGTCCAGCTGGACGGGGCGGAGGCCGGGAAGTCCGACCGGGTGACCGGCGGGGCCTGGCTCGAGGTCGAGATGCCCGCCGCGCCCGCGCCGGTGCAGATCGTGGCCGAGCCCGTCGAGGGCATGGAGATCGTCCACGACGACGACGACATCGTCGTGATCGTCAAGCCGGTCGGCGTGGCGGCCCACCCCAGCCCCGGCTGGACGGGCCCGACGGTCATCGGCGGCCTGGCCGCCGCGGGCTACCGCATCTCCACCTCCGGTGCCGCCGAGCGCCAGGGCATCGTGCACCGCCTGGACGTGGGCACGTCCGGCCTGATGGTCGTCGCCAAGTCCGAGCGCGCCTACACCCTGCTCAAGCAGCAGTTCCGCGAGCGCACGGTCGACAAGCGGTACCACACGCTGGTCCAGGGCCACCCGGATCCGATGAGCGGCACGATCGACGCCCCCATCGGCCGCCACCCCAACCACGACTACAAGTGGGCTGTCACCGCCGAGGGCAAGCCCTCGGTCACCCACTACGACCTCATCGAGGCGTTCCGCGCGGCCAGCCTGCTGGACGTGAAGCTGGAGACCGGCCGCACGCACCAGATCCGCGTGCACATGGCCGCCCACCGCCACCCCTGCGTCGGCGACCTCACCTACGGTGCCGACCCCACCCTCGCCAAGCGCCTCAAGCTCACCCGCCAGTGGCTGCACGCCGTGCGGCTGGGCTTCGAGCACCCCGAGGACGGCCGCTGGGTCGAGTTCGAGAGCTCCTACCCCGAGGACCTGCAGCGCGCGCTGGACACCGTGCGCGCCGAGAGCGCCTGAGCGCCGTGGGCGCCGCGCACGGGATATCGGTCCGCGTCGTCGGCCTCGACGAGCTGCCCGGCTGCCACGCCGTGCGCCGCGAGGTCTTCGTCGGCGAGCAGGGCATCCCTGAGGCCGAGGAGATGGACGCGTACGACGTCCACGCCGTCCACCTCCTGGCCGGCGGACCGGCCGGCCCCGTCGGCACGGTCCGCTTCCTGCACGGCGCCCCGGCCCGCAAGAAGTACGGCCACGCGGGCGTCGAGGACGACGCCACGGCCGTCCTCGGCCGCCTCGCCGTCTCCCGTGCCGCGCGCGGCACGGGCCTGGGCGCCGCGCTCGTCCTGGCCGTCGAGGCGGAGGCCCGCCGGCTGGGCCTGGCCCGGGTCTACCTGGAGGCCCAGACGCACGCCCTCGGCTTCTACGAGCGGCTCGGCTACGCGGCCCACGGGCCCGAGTTCGACGAGGGCAGCGGCATTCCGCACCGTGCGATGACGAAGGCGCTGTGAGCAGCACGCTCTGAGTCTGCTGCGGCTTCGCCCGTAATACCCCGAAGATCCGGGTTCATCCCGTTCATGGCACGCTGGGAAACGATCGACTTCCCGATCCGCCCGGAGGACGTCCGTGGACCAGCTCGCCCTGCTGTTCGTGCTGCTCATCGGGTCGCTGGTCATGGTGCCCGTCGCGGACCGGCTGCGCCTGCCGGCCCCCGTCCTGATGACGCTGGGCGGCATCGTCCTCGCGCTGCTGCCCTTCGTGCCCAACGTGGAGATGCCGCCGGAGTTCATCCTGCCGCTGGTGCTGCCGCCCCTGCTCTACGCGTCGGTGCAGCGCACCTCCTGGCGGCAGTTCCTGGCCAACGTCCGGCCCATCCTGCTGCTCGCGGTCGCCCTCGTGTTCGTGACGACCGCGGCCGTGGCCGTCGTCGCCGACGCCGTCGTGCCCGGCATCTCGCTCGCCGCGGCCGTCGCCCTCGGGGCCCTGGTCGCGCCGCCCGACCCGGTGGCCGCGACCGCCGTCGCGGGCTCGCTCGGGCTGCCGCGCCGCCTGATCTCCATCCTGGAGGGCGAGGGGCTCTTCAACGACGTGACGGCCATCGTGCTCTACCACGTGGCCATCGCGGCGGCCGTCAGCGGCAGCTTCTCCGCGCCGAAGGCCGCGGGCGAGTTCGTGCTCTCCGCCGTGGTCGCCCTCGCGGTCGGGCTCGCGCTCGGCTGGGCGGCCAAGAAACTCATGGACGTCCTCGGCGACGCGACGCTCCAGATCGGGCTCACCCTGCTCGTCCCCTTCGTCTCCTACGTCCTCGCCGAGGAGTTCAAGGGCTCCGGCGTGCTCGCCGTGCTCGTCACCGGGCTCTTCCTCTCCGAGTACGCCGGTGACGCCGACGACGTCCTCGGCCGGCTCGCCAGCCACTCCTTCTGGGAGGTCGTCGACACCCTCGTCACCGGCGTCGCCTTCGGCCTCATCGGCCTCGAACTCCACCACGTCCTGGGGACCGCCGCCGGGCGGTGGGGCGAGATGCTGGGCGTCGGCGCCGTCGTGGTCGCGGTCGTCGTCGGCGTACGGCTGCTGTGGCTGCTGCCCGCCGCGTGGCTGGCCAAACGGCTGCACAGCCGGCGGGACATCGACGAGGACGTCCCCATCAGCTGGCGCGAGACGGTCGTGATGTGGTGGTCCGGGATGCGCGGCGTCGCCTCCGTCGCGCTCGCCCTCGCCATCCCGCACACCACCCGGGACGGCTCGGCCTTCCCCGCCCGCGACGAAATCGTCTTCGTCGCCTTCGCCGTCATCCTCGCCACGCTCGTCCTGCAGGGCCTCACCCTGCCGTGGCTCGTACGGCGGCTCGGCGTGCAGTCCGACTCCGACGCCGAGCGCGAGCTCGCCCGCCGGCTCGCCGTCCGCGCGGCGAAGGCCGCCAAGCGGCGGCTGAAGGAGATCCAGGACGACGAGGAGCTCCCCGACGACCTGATCGAGCAGCTCACGCGGCGCGCGTACGACGTCGGCGCGCGCATCAGCCCCGACATGGTCGACGAGGAACGGCGCGAGGCGCACGCCCAGCGGGTGGAACGGATCCGGGTGACCCAGCGCATCCAGAGCGAAATGCTCGCCGCGGCCCGCCGCGAGATCCTCGCCGCCCGCAGCGAACCGGGCTCCGACCCGGAGGTCGTCGACCGCGTCCTCCGCCACCTGGACGTCCGCAGCCTACGCGGCGGCTGACCTCACCCCGGCCACGACGGCGTCCTGTGCCGTTCATGCGCTCCCCACGGCTCGGCACCGCCGGGTTTCGTCGTGGTGGCTGAGCGCCGTTGCGGCGGGATGGGTGTGCCTGGGGGCAGTCCGTCGGGTGTCTCGCCGGCGGGCGAGAAACTTCCGCCGCGACGGCGATTGGCCACGACGGTGCGTTCCGGCGGTGCCGGACCGGCCGTGCTGTGCAGACGGCTTCTCACGGCTCGGCACCGCCGGGTTCCGTTGTGGTGGCTGAGCGCCGTTGCGGCGGGATGGATGTGCCTGGCGGTAGTTGGTTGGCTGCCTCGCCGGCAGGCGAGAAAGTTCCGCCGCGGTGGTGATCTGCCACCGCGGCGCAGTCCGGCGGTGCCGGACCGGCCGTGCTGTCCGGTGGTCGAGAGGTGGGGAGCTGGGCGCGGGCCGTACCCCCCGCACCCGTGCCCCGGGCCCAGGCGGAGCCTACGTCGTGCCGGGGCCGTGTTGATGCGCGGCAGCGCGTACGGGTGCTCGCGCCGCAGCCACTCGATCAGCTGCTCCCGCACCACGCACCGCAGCGTCCAGATGTCGTCGGCGTCCTTCGCCGTCACCAGCGCCCGCACCTGGATCGTCGACGGCGTCGTGTCGGTGATGACCAGGCTCCAGGACCGCCCGTCCCATTCCGGCAGGCCCTTGAGGATCTCGTGCAGCCGGTCCCGCATGAGGTCTATGGGCGTGGAGTGGTCCAGGTGGAAGAAGACCGTGCCGGTCATCCGGGGGTTGCTGCGGGACCAGTTCTCGAACGGGCGGCTGGTGAAGTACGACACGGGCATGGTGATGCGCCGTTCGTCCCAGGTGGTCACCACCAGATAGGTGAGGGTGATCTCTTCCACCCGGCCCCATTCGCCGTCCACGACGACGGTGTCCCCGATGCGCACGACGTCGCCGAAGGCGATCTGCAGTCCCGCGAAGAGGTTGGCGAGCGTGGACTGCGCGGCGACACCGGCGACGATGCCGATGAGGCCGGCCGAGGCCAGCACCGAGACGCCGGCGGTCCGCATGGTGGGGAACGTCAGCAGCATCGCCGCCACGGCCACGACGCACACGACGGCCGTGACGATCCGCTGGATCAGCGTCACCTGGGTCCGTACCCGGCGCACCTTGGCCGCGTCCGCGGCGCGCGCGGCGTAGCGCGCGTAGGCGGCCTCCACTATGGCGGCGGCGACCCGCACCACCAGCCAGGCGCAGGCGCCGATCAGCACGAGCGTCAGGACCTGCCCGACGACTTCCTGGTGGTCCTTCAGGACGTCGGCGGAGCGGAAGCTGCCGCGCAGCAGCGCCGTGCACAGCACGACCTGGAGCGGCAGCCGGCACCGGCGCAGGAGGTCCCACAGCGGCGTCTCGGGGTGCCGCACGTCGATTCTGCGCAGTACGTGGTCGGCCACCCATCCCACGGCGAGGGTGACGATCAACGCTCCGCCGACGACGGACAGCGGACGCAGTACGCCCTCCATGGACACCTCAGCTCCTTCCGGCCGGCTGCTGGGGGGCACTCACCGGGTGGCGCTCACCCCCGACCGTAGCTGGCACGATGGGAGGCACGCGATCCACCTGTTAGGAAGTGACTCCAGTGGCGTCCTCTACCACGATTGTCCTTTTTCATTCGGCCTACGGCCTGAGGCCTGCCGTGCACGCCGCCGCCGAGCGCCTGCGCGCCGCCGGCCACGAGGTGCACGTGCCGGACCTCTACGAGGGCCGGACCGCGGACACCGTGGAGGACGGCATGGCCGTCAAGGACGAGATCGGCCGCGAGGAGCTGCTGCGCCGCGCGATCACCGCCGTGGCGCCGCTGTCGGACAAGGGCCTGGTCTACGCCGGCTTCTCGCTCGGCGGCTCGATCGCGCAGAACCTGGCGCTGGGCGACGAGAAGGCGCGCGGCCTGCTGCTCCTGCACGGCACCTCGGACCTGGCCGAGGACGCCGCCGTGGACGAGCTGCCCGTCCAGCTGCACGTCGCCGACCCGGACCCGTTCGAGCCGCACGACTGGCTCAACGCCTGGTACCTGCGCATGGGCCGGGCCGGGGCGGACGTGGAGGTCCACAGGTACCCCGGGGCGGGGCACCTGTTCACGGACCCGGACCTCGCGGACTACGACGAGGAGGCCGCGGAGACGGCCTGGCGCGTCGCGCTGGGCTTCCTGGAGGAGATCGGGAGCGAGGCGTAGACCGGGGCGTAGACCGAGGCGCAGACCGGGTCGTGGCCCCGGGCGCGGATCACCGCACCGGCGTCTTGACGCGCTCGACCTCCTGCGTGCCCGAGCGCGTCCGGTACGAGCGGCTCCACTCGGTCGTGGCCTTGGGGTCCCTCTTGTCGGAGAGGACGTAGTAGTCCATCTGCGCCTGCTCGGGGGTGATGTCGAGGACCCCGTAGCCGTGGAGGTCCATGTCCAGCCACTTCACGTGCCGGTTGGCGGCCTTGATGGCGGTGACCGCCGCGAGCGAGACGGTGTGCGGGGCCACGCCCAGGAGGTCGTCGAGGTTGTCGGAGCTGACCGACGTGACGACGAACTCGGTGGCGACGGACGGCGACAGCGGGTACGTGGCGGCCTTCTTGGGCACGTCGTTGGCCCAGGCCATGTGGATGTCACCGGTCAGGAAGACGGTGTTGCGGATCCCGCGGTCGCTCAGGTGGGCGAGGAGCTCGCGCCGGTCGTCGGTGTAGCCGTCCCACTGGTCGGTGTTGGCGGCTATGCCGCCGGTGGGCAGGCCCAGCAGCTTGGCGATGGGCTCCAGCAGGTGGGCGGGGAGCGCGCCGAAGGCGAACGGCGAGATCATTACGGGGTTGCCGACGAGGCGCCAGGTGGTGTCGGAGGAGGCGAGCCCGGCCTTGAGCCAGTCGAGCTGGGCGCGCCCGGTGATCGTGCGCTCGGGGTCGTCGACCTTGCCGTTGCCCGGCTTCACCTGCTGCGATCTGAAGGATCTGAGGTCCAGCAGGTGCAGGTCGGCGAGGTTGCCGAAGCGCAGGCGGCGGTAGGTGGTGCCCTCGGTGGAGGGGCGCACCGGCATCCACTCGAAGTAGGCCTGCTTGGCGGCCGCCATGCGCGCGGCCCACTCGCCCTCGGCGCCGGGGGTGTGGTTCTCGGCCCCGCCGGTCCAGGCGTCGTTGGCGAACTCGTGGTCGTCCCAGATGGCCACGAAGGGGTGCGCCCGGTGGAGGGCCTGCAGGTCGGGGTCGGTCTTGTAGCGCCCGTGGCGGGTGCGGTAGTCGGCGAGGGTGACGATCTCGTGGGCCGGGGCGTGCGGGCGGACGACCTGCTGGGCGGGCGGGTAGATGCCGGAGGCGTACTCGTAGATGTAGTCGCCCAGGTGCAGGACCGCGTCCAGGTCGCGGCGGTCCGCGAGGTGGCGGTAGGCGGCGAAGTGACCGGACTCCCAGTTGGCGCAGGAGACGACGCCGAAGCGGATCCCGGCGACGGCCGCGCCGGCCGCGGGCGCCGTACGGGTACGGGCGGCGGGCGACTGCACGCCGCCCGCGGTGAAGCGGAACCAGTAGCCGGTGGCCGGGCTCAGTCCGCGGACGTCCGCCTTGACGGTGTGGTCGCTCGCGGCGGTCGCGGTGACCGTGCCCCGCGCGACGACCTTGCCGAAGGACTCGTCCTCGGCGACCTCCCAGGCGACGTCGACGGCCGCGCCGAGGCCCGAGCCGGGAACGGCGTCGGGGGAGGGCGTGACCCGCGTCCACAGCAGGACGCCGTCGGGCAGGGGGTCGCCCGAGGCGACGCCGTGGAGGAAGGCGGGGGCCTCCGCCGCGTGCGCCGGAGCGGCCACGGCGAGCGGGAGGAGGGCGACGGTCGCGGCGCCGGCGACGGCCGTGACGGCGGCGCGGCGGGATATGCCCGATGCGGGCGAGGCAGTGGAGTCAGCAGTCACGGGCCCTCACCTTACTGCCCGGTAAGCCCTGGGGCGGACGAAACCTGACGGTTCGTCCGCCCCTCATTTCCCCGTCACTACTTCTTCGGGCCGAATTCCTTGTCGATCTCCGCGATGAAGGACTCCTTGGCTATGGGCGGGTTGCCGTTCGGGCCCTTCAGCTGCTTGTCCCCGTGGAGCAGGGCCGGGGTGCCGCCGATCTTGTTCTTCTCGAACAGCGTGCCCATCTCGACGGCCCACTTGTCGTAGGTGCCCTCGTTGACGGCCTTCTCGAAGTCCTTGTTGCCCTTCAGGGCCGGGACCTGCTGCGCGATCTCGATCAGGCGCGCGTCCTTGGCGAAGGCGTCGTCGCGCTCGTCGGGGTGGTTCTTCGGGGAGTAGAGCGCTTCCTTGTACGCGACGAAGGCGTCCGGGCTGACGTTGAGGGCCGCGCCGAGGGCGCTGACGGCGTTCTTCGAGCCGGTGCCCTTGGCCAGGTCGTCGATGAAGTTCACCATGACGAAGCGGACCTTGTAGCGGCCGTCCTTGACGTCCTGGCGCAGCTGGGCGCCCGACTCGTTCTCGAAGGCGGCGCAGGACGGGCAGCGCGGGTCCTCGTAGACCGTGAGGGTCTCCTTGGCCTTGGCGTCGCCGAGGACGATCTCGTCGCCCTTCTCGCCGGTGGTGTTGGCGGGCTTGACCAGGGGCTTGTCGCCCGCCCAGGTGCTGCCGGACTTCTTGTCGTCGTTCAGGTTGGTCACGGCGTAGCCGACGCCGCCGGCTATCGCGAGGACGACGACGATGGCGCCGCCGACGAAGAGCTGACGGCGCGTCTTGTCCCGGCGGGCCTGGCGCTCGCGCTCGGCGCGCAGCCGCTCGCGCGCGGCCTGCTTGTTCTGGTGGCTGTTGCGGTTGCTCATGATGTCTTCTCCGGTGTGGACGTACGGGACAGGGGGACCGCGGGCTCAGGCTGCTGCCGGAGCGAGGGGCGGTCCGCGCCGTACGACGGAGTGGACGAGCAGGGGGAGGCCGCGCGCACGGAGCGTGCGGCGGGCGGGGCGCACGCGCGCGCCCGGGCCGGCGGGCACCGCCGGGGAGGCGGAGGCCGGCAGCAGGGGGCCGAAGGCGAAGGCGGCGGCCGCGCGCAGCAGCTGCGCCAGCACCGCCTCGCCGCGGCGCAGCCAGGCGGCGGCCAGCAGCCCCACCGCGACGTGGCCGGCGAGCAGCAGCCAGGGCAGCGCGGAACCGGTGACCGGCCCGGTGTCCCCCTCGGCGGCCATGCGCGCCAGCGGCGTGCCGATCTCGCCGCGGCAGGCGAGGTCGAGGCCCAGGGAGTGCAGGGGGCCCGCGACGGGCCCGCCGGCCCGCCCGTAACAGGCGTGCTGGCCCGCCGTGAAGACCGTGTCGGCCGTGAGCTCCAGAGGGACCATCAGCGCGGCGATGGACCCGAAGCGGCGCTCGCGCCCGGCGAGGGCGTAGGCGACGGCGAAGAAGACCACCGACAGCACGGCGACCGTGGCGGCGGGGAGGGGCGCGTGGGAGAGCAGGACGTGCGAAGCGGCGGACAGCGTGACACAGAGCGCCGTGAAGAGCGCTGCGCGCAGCGCTCTCAATCGAACTCCCGTCCCCTCCATGAGGCCGAAGTCTGCCACGGCAGCCGTTAAGTGTCGTGTCAAGATTCGGCATCGTCCGGCGCCGTCCGGAGGGGACGGGAACCCGGGCGGGGCCCGGCCGGGAGGCCGCCGGGAACCCGCCCGGGAGGCGTCAGGACGTCAGCGCCCCGTCGACCGCCTTGGTGTACTGCTCGGGCGTGATCGGGACGTTCTTGCCGTCCTCCGCCGTCAGCTTCTTGCCGTTGAGCTTGAGCGTGGGGGTGCCGGTGACGTCCTTGGCCTTGTCGAACTCGTCGGACACCGTCAGCGCCCACTTGTCGAAGGTGCCGTCCTTGACGTTCTTCTCGAACTCCTTGTTGCCCTTGAGCGCCGGCACCTGGTCGGCGACCTTCAGCAGGGCGTCGTCCTGGGCGTAGGTGTCCTTCGTCTCCTCGGGGTGGTTGGCCTTGGAGTAGAGGGCCTTGTTGTAGGCGCTGAAGGCCTCGGGGCTGACGTTCAGGGCGGCGCCCAGCGCGCTGAGGGCGTTCTTGGAGCCGCTGCCGCCGAAGTTGCGGTCGAGGAACGTGGCGACGTGGTACGAGACCTTGTACTTGCCGTCCTTGACGTCCTTGTCGATGGTGTCGCCGACGCTCTGCTCGAAGACCGAGCAGATCGGGCAGCGCATGTCCTGGTAGAGGTCCAGGGTGTTCTTGGCGTCCTTCTTGCCGACGAGGATCTCGGTGCCCTTGTCGCCGCCGGTGTGGGCAGGCTTGACGAGCTCCTTCTTGGACGCGGCCTCCCACGCCGTGTTCAGGCCGCCCTTGCCGTCCTTGCCCAGCTGGGAGACGGCCACGACGATGCCCGCTCCGACGGCCAGGGCCGCGACGACGGCCCCGCCGACGACGAGCTGGCGGCGCGTCCTGTCCTTCTTGGCCTGGCGCTCGCGTTCGGCGCGCAGCCGCTCGCGGGCGGACTGCTTGTTCTCCCAGTTGTTGCGCTTGCTCATGGTCGTGCTTCTCCGTGCTCGGTCGTGCGATGCGTACTGCGTGGTGGTGCTCAGGCGGGAACGGGCCCGGGCGGCGGTCCACGGCGGACGACGGAGTGCACGAGGAGGGGGAGGGCCGGTGCCCCGCGGGGACGGCCGGCGGCCCGGACGGGCGCCGCGCGGAACGGACCGCTCACGCCGTCGGGGACCGGCAGGAGGCGGCGCAGCGCCGCCCCGGCGAGCGCCCCCAGCCGGACGAGCGCCCGCTCGCCCAGGCGCAGCCAGGCGGCGGCCAGCAGGCCGACGGCGACGTGGGCCGCGAGCAGCAGCCACACGGCGGTGTCGGGGCCCGGCGCGGGGGCGAAGGGACCGCCGACGGTGCCGCCCCCGCACAGGGCGGTCAGCGCACCCGGAACGGCGTGCCCGCCCGCGCCGTAGCAGCTCTCCTGGCCGGTGGTGAACAGGGCGTCGGAGGCCAGCTCCAGCGGGACGAAGAGGGCGGCGATCCGTGCGAAGCCGCGCTCGCGGCCCGCCAGGGCGTACGCGAGGGCGAAGACGGCTGCTCCCGCCGGCGCGACCGTCGCCACGGGCAGGCCGGTGCCGGACAGCAGCACGTGGGAGCCCGCGGACAGCGTCACGCACAGCGCTGTGAACAGCGCCGCGCGCAGTGCCCGCAGCCGTGCCGCCGATATGTCCATGAGGAACGAGTCTGGCACGACCCGCCGTAAACCGTGCCTAAAGGCCGGGGCCCGCCGGGCCCCGGCGGGCTCAGAGGCCGGGGATGCGGCCGTTGCGGAAGAGGTCCACGAAGATCTGGTGGTCCGCGCGGGCCCGGGCCCCGTAGGAGTGGGCGAAGTCCACCAGGAGCTCCGCGAAGCCCTCCTCGTCGGCGGCGATCACGGCGTCGATGGCCCGCTCGGTGGAGAAGGGCACCAGGGAGTGGCCGCTCTGGTCGTCCGCCGCGGCGTGCATGGCGGCCGTGGCGCGGCCCAGGTCGGCGACGACCGCCGCGATCTCGGCCGGGTCGTCGATGTCCGACCAGTCCAGGTCGACCGCGTACGGCGAGACCTCGGCCACCAGCTGCCCGGTGCCGTTCAGCTCGGTCCAGCCGAGCCACGGGTCGGCGTGGGCCTGCAGCGCGCGCTGGGAGATCACCGTGCGGTGGCCCTCGTGGTGGAAGTAGTCGCGCACGGCGCGGTCGGTGACGTGCCGGGAGACCGCCGGGGTCTGCGCCTGCTTCATGTAGATGACGACGTCGTTCTCCAGGGCGTCGCTGTTGCCCTCCAGGAGGATGTTGTACGAGGGCAGGCCGGCGCTGCCGATCCCGATGCCGCGGCGGCCGACGACGTCCTTGACGCGGTAGGAGTCGGGGCGGGCGAGGCTGGTGTCCGGGAGGGTCTCCAGATAGCCGTCGAAGGCCGCGAGGATCTTGTAGCGCGTGGCGGCGTCCAGCTCGACGGCGCCGCCGTCGGCGGCGAAGCGGCGGTCGAAGTCCCGGATCTCCGTCATGGAGGCGAGCAGCCCGAAGCGCGTCATCGCGCGGGCCTCGCGCAGGGCGCCGAGCAGCGGGCCGTCGGCGGTGTCGAGGGTGAAGGAGGCGTGGTCGCCGTCCTCGGTGCCGGTGGCCAGGGCGTGGATGCGCTCGCGGTAGGCGGCGGCGTAGATCCGCACCAGCTCGGTGATCATCTCGTCGCTGAGGGCCTTGGTGTAGCCGATCAGGGCGACGGAGGCCGCGAAGCGCTTGAGGTCCCAGGTGAAGGGGCCGACGTAGGCCTCGTCGAAGTCGTTGACGTTGAAGACCAGGCGGCCGCCGGCGTCCATGTACGTGCCGAAGTTCTCGGCGTGCAGGTCGCCGTGGATCCACACCCGGCTCGTGCGCTCGTCCAGGTAGGGCCCGGCGGCGCCCTCGGGGGCCTCCGCGGCCAGGTCCTTGTAGAACAGGCAGGCCGTGCCCCGGTAGAACGCGAAGGCGGAGGCCGCCATCTTGCGGAACTTGACCCGGAAGGCGGCGGGGTCGGCCGCGAGCAGCTCCCCGAAGGCGGTGTCGAAAACGGCGAGGATCTCCTCGCCGCGCTGCGCGGCCCGGTCGTGCTCGGTCGCCATCGCGGGGTCCTCCTGGGGTGGGGCATGGAACGAACATCAGTGCTGTCGTGCTCAACGCGTGAGGGTACCGGCGCGTGCCCGCGGCTGTCGGTGGGGGCCGGTAACCTTCAAAACTGTCCCGCACTGCCCCGCCCGACACGCAGCCACCACCCGCCGGAGGTCTCCCACCGTGGCCACGAAGCCGCCCTTCACGCACCTGCACGTCCACACCCAGTACTCCCTGCTGGACGGTGCCGCGCGGCTCAAGGACATGTTCAATGCCTGCAATGAGATGGGCATGACACACATCGCCATGTCCGACCACGGCAACCTGCACGGCGCGTACGACTTCTACCACTCCGCCCAGAAGGCCGGGATCACCCCGATCATCG
The DNA here is from genome assembly GCF_051386455.1 of Streptomyces sp. URMC 124. Lineage (NCBI taxonomy): Bacteria > Bacillati > Actinomycetota > Actinomycetes > Kitasatosporales > Streptomycetaceae > Streptomyces > Streptomyces sp. URMC 124. The sequence continues at coordinate 4,575 of NZ_JBPQTS010000062.1, read as the reverse complement.
GCATCGAGGCCTACGTCGCCCCCGAGTCCCGGCGCAACAAGCGCAGGATCCAGTGGGGCCAGCCGCACCAGAAGCGGGACGACGTCTCGGGTTCGGGTGGTTACACCCACAAGACGATCTGGGCGGCGAACGCCACCGGCCTGCACAACCTCTTCCGGCTGTCCTCCGACGCCTACGCCGAGGGCTGGCTGACCAAGTGGCCCCGCATGGACAAGGAGACCATCAGCCAGTGGTCCGAGGGCCTGATCGCCTCCACCGGCTGCCCCTCCGGCGAGCTGCAGACCCGCCTGCGCCTCGGCCAGTTCGACGAGGCCCTGAAGTCCGCCTCCGAGTACCAGGACATCTTCGGCAAGGACCGGTACTTCCTGGAGCTGATGGACCACGGCATCGAGATCGAGCGCCGCGTCCGCGACGGCCTGCTGGAGATCGGCAAGAAGCTCGGCATCCCGCCCCTGGTCACCAACGACTCGCACTACACCTACGCGCACGAGGCCGAGGCGCACGACGCCCTCCTGTGCATCCAGACCGGCAAGAACCTCTCCGATCCGGACCGCTTCCGCTTCGACGGCTCGGGCTACTACCTGAAGTCCACGGACGAGATGTACGCCATCGACTCCTCGGACGCCTGGCAGGAGGGCTGCGCCAACACCAGGCTGGTCGCCGACCAGGTCGACACCGAAGGCATGTTCCAGTTCCGGAACCTGATGCCCAAGTTCGACATCCCCGAGGGCTACACCGAGGTCACCTGGTTCCGCGAGGAGACCATGCGGGGCATGCACCGCCGTTTCCCGGGCGGCATCCCCGAGGACCGCATGAAGCAGGTCGAGTACGAGATGGACACGATCATCTCGATGGGCTTCCCGGGCTACTTCCTCGTGGTCGCCGACTTCATCATGTGGGCGAAGAACCAGGGCATCGCGGTCGGCCCCGGCCGAGGCTCCGCGGCCGGCTCGATCGTCGCGTACGCCATGGGCATCACCGACCTCGACCCGATCCCGCACGGCCTGATCTTCGAGCGGTTCCTCAACCCCGAGCGCATCTCCATGCCCGATGTCGACATCGACTTCGACGAGCGCCGGCGCGCCGAGGTGATCCGGTACGTCACCGAGAAGTACGGCGCGGACAAGGTCGCCATGATCGGCACCTACGGCACCATCAAGGCCAAGAACGCGATCAAGGACTCCGCCCGCGTCCTCGGCTATCCGTACGCGATGGGCGACCGCATCACCAAGGCCATGCCCGCCGACGTCCTCGGCAAGGGCATTCCGCTCTCCGGGATCCTCGACCCGCAGCACCCGCGCTACAGCGAGGCCGGCGAGGTCCGCGCGATGTACGAGAACGAGCCGGACGTGAAGAAGGTCATCGACACCGCGCGCGGCGTCGAGGGCCTGGTCCGGCAGATGGGCGTGCACGCGGCCGGTGTGATCATGTCCAGCGAGACGATCACCGATCACGTCCCCGTCTGGGTGCGCCACACCGACGGCGTCACCATCACGCAGTGGGACTACCCGAGCTGTGAGGCGCTCGGCCTGCTGAAGATGGACTTCCTCGGCCTGCGCAACCTCACGATCATGGACGACGCCGTCAAGATGGTGAAGGCCAACAAGGGGATCGACATCGACCTCCTGGCCCTCCCGCTCGACGACCCCACGACCTTCGAGCTGCTCCAGCGCGGTGACACCCTCGGCGTCTTCCAGTTCGACGGCGGGCCCATGCGGTCCCTGCTGCGGCTGATGAAGCCCGACAACTTCGAAGACATCTCCGCCGTGTCCGCCCTGTACCGGCCGGGCCCGATGGGCATGAATTCGCACACGAACTACGCGCTGCGCAAGAACGGCCAGCAGGAGATCACCCCGATCCACCCGGAGCTGAAGGAGCCTCTCGAAGAGGTCCTCGGCGTCACCTACGGTCTGATCGTCTACCAGGAGCAGGTGCAGAAGGCCGCGCAGATCGTCGCCGGGTACTCGCTCGGCGAGGCCGACATCCTCCGCCGCGTGATGGGCAAGAAGAAGCCCGACGAGCTGGCGAAGAACTTCGTCTTCTTCAAGGAAGGCGCGACGAAGAAGGGCTTCTCCGACGAGGCCATCCAGGCCCTGTGGGACGTGCTGGTCCCCTTCGCCGGCTACGCCTTCAACAAGGCCCACTCCGCCGCGTACGGCCTCGTCTCGTACTGGACGGCCTACCTCAAGGCGAACTACCCCGCCGAGTACATGTCCGCGCTGCTCACCTCGGTGCGCGACGACAAGGACAAGTCGGCCATCTATCTGAACGAGTGCCGGCGCATGGGCATCAAGGTGCTCCCGCCGAACGTCAACGAGTCCGAGGCCAACTTCGCCGCCCAGGGCGACGACGTGATCCTCTTCGGCCTCACCGCCGTCCGCAACGTCGGACAGAACGTGGTCGACTCGATCATCCGCTGCCGCAAGTCCAAGGGGAAGTACTCCTCCTTCCCCGACTTCCTCGACAAGGTCGAGGCCGTCGTCTGCAACAAGCGCACCGTCGAATCGCTGATCAAGGCCGGTGCCTTCGACGAGATGGGCCACACCCGCAAGGGCCTCACCGCGCACTACGAGCCGATGATCGACAACGTGGTCCAGGTCAAGCGCAAGGAGGCCGAGGGGCAGTTCGACCTCTTCGGCGGCATGGGCGACGACAGTGCGGACGACGGCCCCGGCTTCGGGCTCGACGTGGAGTTCTCCGACGTCGAGTGGGAGAAGGCCTACCTGCTCGCGCAGGAGCGCGAGATGCTCGGCCTCTACGTCTCCGACCACCCGCTCTTCGGCATCGAGCACGTCCTCAACGACAAGGCCGACGCCTCGATCTCCCAGCTCACCGGCGGTGAGCACGCCGACGGCGCGATCGTCACCATCGGCGGCATCATCTCCGGCCTGCAGCGCAAGATGACCAAGCAGGGCAACGCCTGGGCCATCGCCACCGTCGAGGACCTGGCCGGATCCATCGACTGCATGTTCTTCCCCGCCACCTACCAGCTGGTCTCCACCCAGCTCGTCGAGGACGCCGTCGTCTTCGTCAAGGGCCGCCTCGACAAGCGCGAGGACATCCCCCGCCTGGTCGCCATGGAGCTGATGGTCCCCGACCTCTCCAACGCGGGCACCAACGCCCCCGTGATCATCACCATCCCCACGGTGAAGGTCACCCCGCCGATGGTGGAGCGGCTCGGCCAGGTCCTCACCCACCACCGGGGCTCCACCGAGGTGCGGATCAAGCTCCAGGGCCCGCGGAAGACCACCGTCCTGCGGCTGGACCGGCACCGCGTGACCCCCGATCCGGCGCTCTTCGGTGATCTGAAGCAGCTCCTCGGCCCGTCCTGCCTGGCCGGCTGAGCACCGCCCGAGCCGTGCCCGCGCGAGGGGCGCACCCGGATCCTCCGGGTGCGCCCCTCGCTGCATCAAAGCGCCGGTGGGCGCCGTCGCCTCCCGGCCGGACGGCGCCGGGCACCGATCAGTTGTGCCCGAAGCGCTTCTGCTTGCTCTTGCGAGCCATGTCGCCCGGGGTGACCTGCGTGGCACGCTGCTCGCTCTGGGACTCGATCGAGGAGCTCTTGGCCTGCTGCTGCCCGCGCTCGGCGGCACTGCCCCGCTGCTGGCTCCTGTCCTGCTTCCTGTTCTTCGCCATGCTTCAGCCTCCACTCGGGGTGTCCCCCCGCCGAACACACTCGCACGCACCGGCGAACGACGCATTTCGGGTAATTACCGTGCGTGATCCGTGCACTTACCGCCGGGAAGGCGTATCCGCCACGCCGAAGATCCAGTTCGGACTGATAACCCCCGCACGGTCGGGCAGACTCCTGGGAAAGCCGAGGAGAACCGGGGCACTGCACCGCCGTGCCGGGGGGCGACCGCAATTTCCGCACGCACAGGAACACGCACAGGAAGAGGGTGGAACGTGGACCGCTGCGTCGTCCTGGTGGACGCCGGGTACCTGCTGGGCGCCGCCGCGAGCCTGCTGGCGGGCGAGCCCGCCCGGTCCCGCATCTCCGTCGACCACGCGATCCTCATCCAGGGGCTGCGCGAGCGCGCCGAGGCCGAGACCGAGCAGCCCCTGCTGAGGATCTACTGGTTCGACGGCGCGCCCGACCGGGTGCCCCAGCCCGAGCACCGCAGGCTGCGCGTCATGCCCCGCGTCACCGTCCGGCTGGGCGCGCTGACCCGCAGCGACGGGCGCTGGGCGCAGAAGGGCGTCGACGCCGCCATGCACGCCGAGCTCACCGAGCTCGCCCGCAACCGCGCCTGCTCCGACATCGTCCTCGTCACCGGCGACGGCGACCTCCTGCCCGGCCTGATGTCCGCCAAGGAGCACGGCGTCGCCGTCCACCTGTGGGCCGTCCAGGCCGCCGACGGCGACTACAACCAGTCCGAGGACCTCGTCGCCGAGGCCGACGAGCGCCGCGTCCTCGACCGCACCTGGATCACCCGCGCCGTCCGCGCCAAGGAGCTCACCGGCGCCTGCGCCCCGCAGCCCGCGCCCCGCCCCGAGATCGCCGCGATCCTCTCCGCGCCCCTGCCCGAGACCGCCGCGGCGGGGCGGGAGCCGTTGCGCTCGGCGGGGACGGGC